>CANCOG010000465.1 GCA_947379685.1 Flavipsychrobacter stenotrophus
GTCTTACGAGCGTATCAGATATCTGTGGAGTCAAATATCCATTGAAATTCATTTCCGAAAGTCTGTATAATGCATCTCGAAGCATATTTACAGAGGAGTTTCGTTTACCCAAACTTTGCATATTCTGTAGAGCCAACCTAGAAAAATTAGCATCGCCTCCTCCTGCCTTTTCCATTCCTACTTTTAGACTAGCGGCAATGGAGTTGGAGAAATCCTGCATAGCATCGGGAGGTGACTCCGACAATATATGGTAAAGAAGATTACCGTTGTTTTGCACCTGATACATGAATACCATTGAACGATGCGACGCATCCCAAGAAGTAAAATACATGTGACTACCTTTCCCATTTACCGAATCGATAATTTTAATTTGATCATCGGAATTTATCACTCTTGAATGTATCGTGTCCTTGTCCTTTCCGCAAGAAAAACATGCTGCTGAAATTGCCATTAATGAAATTATGTTCCGAATGTTCATCTGTAAATTTTTATAACAAATGTAAGTTTTTATTTTCAGAAATAATCACCAGACAACAAAAATAACTTGCTCTCAAAACCGATAGACAACCAATTACTCATAGGCTCAAGAATAAACTTTGTCGCCATCCCCCCCGTCTGGCGAGAGTCTGAGGCGTGGCTATTGTGCGGAGCCGACTCGTGCCTAGGTAATCCCGGCAGTTTTAACTGCCTTATCATCTACGACTTAAACTGGCTATCTGGTCCTACCATTCATGCAGTATCTACTTCCGAAAAATACTACAAAACAATATTTTCAAGCCGCCCAATACCCAAAATAGGAACTGTAAGCCATTGACACCACCAAGGGTACCTTATATTTATGTGCGTACACATCCGCATCAACAATTCCTATCTTTGTACCACTTATACGAGGTACTATCCTTCAAAACGACCAATACTCAAAATATGAATCCTGGCTCTATTAAATGGAACATTACAATAACTGCTACTATTGATGGCAGTGACATATCGCCAAAGGATATCCGCGAATTGCGCAAGGACGTGAAGGAATTTAATAAGGAGGTCAAAGCCGGGAAATACACTGACATGGAGACGAAAGGGATGATAGTAGTAACACCAAAAAAGACCGATGAAACTGAGCCGCCGCCGGTGCTGAGCCTTGACTTTAGTACGACAACTAAATCGCCCTATGTGTTAGATTCGGCTTTCAGGGGCATGGCCAACCAAATGAAGTTCCTCAATCCTGTAATTGACGACAGGGACTGGGACTACTCCTGCATTATAGATTTTCTAAAATTCAAAATTCAAAACACCTGCAAATACATCGAAAAAAAGCAAAGATACCTGAACTGGGAGCGCGATGTTAAGTGGATGCGCCTGTCAATAAAACTAATGGACAAATTGTGGTCCAATGAATATTCAGATATAACCCCTTATGAATCTGAGTACAGTAAGTACCATAAAACCGAGATCAAATGGTTTCCCGTAACGAAAAAGGGGAAAGTCAAACCCGGCCCTGGTATGACCTTTGACGAAATGCTGAACAATGATTCAAAGGATTCACTACAAATGGAATCAACAGAACTTTGGGAAAAATTCGATGAATATTTTTCAAAAAACAAATTGATGCACAAAAAGGCGCTTGCATTTTTGGCAAGCGAAAAAGGCAAGGGCTGGCAAAATCCTGGCTCAAAAGTTGTTCAGGCCATGGTCATAAGTCAATTAAAACATGCAAAAGCAAAACGCCTCTTATTCAGCATCCTGGCGGAGAAAATTGAGCAGTGGTGGGATTAGCAGACCCCGTTCCTTCAAAATATACCGCCCTTCGTCGGCTTGATATGCAACTCATCGATCGGGGTAAGCTGTTATCAAACTTGGTACGTTTGTCTTGGCATCTATAATCCTTACAGTAACTATGCAGGGATTTCGTCCATCTGGCGTTTGAATCTCACATAAAAGTTTGTATTTAATTCCAAAATGTGACGATTGCTTACTATCAACTTCCCGCAGGACAGAATGTTGAATAAGTGCCTTTCTAAAAATCTCAATATCCTCAATATAAAAGCCAAACGCGGTAAAAAACTCTGCTTTATTCTGACCAATGGCATGATTGGTGTATAATTTATATTCCGTTATTTTTTCCCGTGACACAAAAGATTAATCTCTATTTGGTACAGGCATCCTTCACCTTTTAATTTGAGTTTTCAATGCTGTTTCAACTATACTCTCTCCCGCTATGATAAACTCTACTTCATATGCATCGTTTGTTGGGTAGACATGAACCACAGTTCCGATACTACCCTTGGGGACGTTGTTTATTTGAGCAGTTGATACTACCATTTCATGCTCCTTTATTTGCGACTCCTTTGCAAGTTCCCTTTTTAGAATATCAATCAGGTCAGAAAAAGTAAGCTGATTACGTTTCATGCCAAATCTTTTGTATTCTGAATCAGCAATAGAAACATTTAATGTCCTCATTTGCCAATTGATTAGAATTTAAAGTTAATTCAAAGCCGTGAAATGCGTATAAGACAATCCAGTCAACTCTTCGCCTTCTTGAATTATTGACTTCGTCCTACTTTAGGGAAGTTTTACTTCCCTAAACTATAACAAACGTTACTTAACGACCACCATCTTTTTTGCCGTCGACTGTCCATTACTAAAAAGACTGTATGAATAGACCCCGGGCGGTAGGTCCGTTGCATCGACAGTGATGTTATCAAAATGGCTGTCAACCGAATATTGCTTCACTTGTCTCCCTGCCTGATCGAATATATTGATGCGCCCGGTGGCTCCAGCTGGAATTTTGTATTCAATTATAGCGTGCGATGACGCAGGATTCGGTATAATATTGAGCGAAAGCAAACTCTGATTGCCCGCTCCTCCGCCTGTAACCGGCATTCCTAATCCAGCACCGTGCCCGCAGGAGTTGCAAGGTAGTGTACCGGGAACCGCAAAAAGTTTCGTTTTATATTTGGTAATCGTCCCTGTCGAATCGAAATCATTCCAGAAACAAGCAGTAACAAAAGAATCTGTTCCAATATTATAAATTTCATAAGAAGAAACCGAATCGACGCGGCTGATCACCGCGCCAGTCTCATCAAAAATAACAAGATTGGTTTGCCCGCTTGAGTTGTCGTAGTAGGACATCGCCATATCTACTTTGTTATCTATCTTAAAAAAATTTTCTGATACATGAGGCGGGCAGTAATTTATGCTTATTCCGGGGTGGCTCAATCCCGAAATCGAAGGCACATTAATGGTCTTCCAGATGGAATGATTCAGATTATAAAGTACGACTGTTGTAATCGCAGATGCATTATAATTCATGAACATGTACTTAGTTCCTGAAAGCGACAAGTCCACAACACTAAAGTAATACCCTTGTGTGTCGGCATAAGTGTGCAAGGGTGTTAATTGCGCGTGAGTGGCTAAAAAACTACTAAGGGAAATAAGAACGCTAAGAAGAGCTTTTTTCATTTTCTGAATTGTTATTTGAAGTTCTGTTGACGTAAAGACACTCAAAAATAAGCCAATGGTTGGCGCACCTTAAATATACATATTTACGAAATTCATTAGAACCTAATTGTCTTTGTGTTCCGCAATAAAAATCAGCTCCCGGGACGAAGAATGTTGTTGACCTGCGTTCTCTGAACCGCCCCCTCCGAAAGGAAGTACCAGGCAACTAACTTCAGTTAGCTACAATTCATTTCTCCCAGATTGCCCTTACTTTGCAGTATTGTTCGAGTTTAAAGACTATTTCTCTATCAAATCTGTCCTGAATTCTTTTCTTCTCTGAATGGGATGTATTGCCTTCAAGCACCCACCCGGGTGTCCCGTCGGAGACCGCCCTGATTGAAATCCCGGTTCTGGTAGTATCTGCCTGAATTGAATCGTTTGCATCGCCGTAAAAAGCAACATAATACATCTCTTCTGGTGGAGACTTAAAATAGAAAATCCGACTTTCCAAAAAATCGTAACCACGTTCATGCCAATCATCAAGTGATTTCCACTTATCTGGAATTTTATAACCGGGATATTGAGCATACAAGGTGTCTATTGCTGCGACAAGTTTGCGTTTTGAGGTGGAGAATGTTCTGGTATCAAAACCACCTAGTGTTCCGGCACCAATACAACCTGTACCTAAACAGACAATAATATATAAGGCTATTCTTGAAACGCGCATCGCTCGCTAAATTAACCAATAAGCGTCTCAAACAAACACATAGACAGCAATGAATTATAAATTTGAATGCAATTCACCCGTGCTTTTGACGTATATGAAACAGCCCTATTGCTCAAGAAAACTACCACAATCTGGAGATTGGCTTCAACATCAATGTAGTCGAAAAATTACACCGAAGTGCGATTATTTACTTGTTGGAAGTAAAGCGAAATACAACCTGAAGACAGCGGTCACAAATATCAATCAAGGCACATGAACAACCCCGTCCCGGCCCTTCATTCTTCTTTGTTCCAGCCGCCAGGCCATTGCAGTTACGCTGCCGTAGCTCCTTATACCGTCCTTTTGGTGCTGCATTTTCAGGT
>CANCOG010000466.1 GCA_947379685.1 Flavipsychrobacter stenotrophus
GCAGGTGGCTTCCGCAGGTAATTTAGGACGGGTTGCAGCATGTCCTGCCCCAGATGCGATGCAAAAACACCAGTGACATATCTGAGCAACAACAAATGCCCTACAAATAGCAATATCAGGGGCACAAAGAACAAGAGAACGGCCCTGGCAGTGTTTTTCCGGTCAATTCCCGGTAACGAACGGTGATAGATAATGAGTGTGAGTGTAAACCATGGCGTTAAATAGAATATCTCCAGCGAAAAGGCCGACAACGCAAAAACTACAGCAGCAGTAATCGGGTGAACGATCCTTGGTTGGCGGATATATAGCTGTACCAACCGGACAATCACCAATATCATCAGCAACCCTGTCAGGTAATGAAACGATGCCATCCAGACGATCACTTCAGAAATATGCGGACAACAACAGAACAGTATCGAAGAAGCCAGCGCAATAAACCTACCTTGCACAATACGGGTATCTTCAGCCAAATCACCGATTAAAAGATACACCAGTGCGCCATTGATTGCTTGCAAAGAAATTATGACCAGATGCCACGCCAGGTGGTTATTGCCCAGGAACTGATAAAGCAACCAGGTAATGAACTGGGTAAACTGGTAGAGGCTGGGAACCCTGGTTTGCGTCAGGTTAAGGTAGTCCCAGAAATTCATTTCACTTACACGCTGCTGCCAGTCCACCGTATCAGTGACCCATCCAGCCGAAGATGCAGGCAAATACAGCAGGAAAGTGACTACCCAAAGCAATAGAAAAACCCACAACAGCCTTGGTTGCAATTTATTAGAAGTTGCCGGTAGTGCAGTATGGGTGCTTTCCATCTGCCACAAATGTAGAAAAGGGGGATTAGAAGCGGGTGTTTTTTTGTTGGTTATCTAGCCTAGACGATAATGCTTCAAATATTAGCTTCTCCTATTTATCATGGTATTGTCAATTGTTTATGGCTAGCTTATTGGTATTAGATGACTTTATCAATTAATGCACAAATGTTTTCTCTAATGTGCGCTCAACTTATCTTAATGAAGAAGGAAAATGAGGGACATTATACCAATTTGATTTGGGTTCTGATGAATTGTGTATTTAGTATTTGTTGGTGAATTTTAATTGGTCAAATAAGCATTCTGATATTTTAACCTAAGAGATAGATTGTCTGAATCAAATATATCGATAAATAGCAGTATTTATTTGAACGAATGTATACTCAGGTTAACCCGATTTCAGTTCTCAATTCCAGCAAATTATCCAAAAAGGCTTTTGAAACCCCTACGATTTCCTTGATATTTTTTGCCTTTAACAATATTTTTGCCTCTAACTGAATAGATCCTGTCATATTTGCATATGACAAATCACATCCGTCAAATACAACATCAAAGAACGTTGTAAAGGTCAAATTCGAATGCTCTAAATTTGAATTTAAAAATGAGCAATCTTTGAGAACACATCCGTTAAAATTCGACATAAATAGTCTCGTTTTAGTAAAATTTGTTTTCTCTAAATTTGATTCATGAAAATTTACCATGTTGAGCAACGCTCCCTTGAAGTTTGCTCCAATTAGATTTGCGTGGAAAAAATTGCTTTGATCAAATGCCGCATTTGTGAAAATTCCAAAACTTAAATCTGACCCTGCTAAATTTATACATACTAATTTTGTGGTGTTTAAGTCTTGGTAGGATAGATTTATTGGGGTTTTATCCCCTTCGAGAAACCGTAAGAAAAAACCAAATTTCTCTTTATAATTTGCTGGTATTATATTCTTTTTTTGATTTAGGGAGGAGATTACGAACCAGTATCCATAGAAATTGGTGAAACATTCGTAACTAATATTCTTTGAATGCTCTGTCCCATCTATATGAAACTGTTTATCTAAACAATATGGGAGAAACCTTTCCATGCGCATGCATAATTCTGACTTATTCACGCCAATGTCATTTTCGATTATTTCTCTTAAATAGCCTCTAATTTCTTCAGTGATGATCCTTTGTGAGAATAGTTTCGAGGTTTCAATTAGTGCTTGTTGCTCATCGTCAATTACATATTTGCCACCCCCTTTTTTGTCAATAAAATCAAGAATTGACTGCCATATCTTTTCCGCGACCAAATACTCCTGTAATGACTTGTGTAAAAATTCTATAGCGTATTCATTTTTGTCACGGTTAAAATCGTCTTGCGATTCTTTTTTGGTTTCCTGAAAATAGAACGCAATCATGATCCTTTTCAACGCATCTTTAAACGCCGGATGCTCCAATTTTTTCATGAACTCTCTGGTTGCTGGCATTTCAACTAACTCACTTTTATTTATGTACTCTTTTCCAGAAACAAAAATCGCAAAGGCTATATTTCTAAGGAATTCTCTTAGGTCATTGGGACTAATGCCTTGCAAGTTGTCAATAGGCCCCGTTTTGTCCCAACTTCTATTAATCAACTGGGTATACAAATTGTCATAGATTCGCGCTCTATTGGCCGATAGATCGATGTTTTCTTTAAGTGTGGCCACCATATGCAGCAATATTGGTTGGCTTATCAGCTCCTTTAAATAATGTGAGGCAGGAGAGTTATGGATTTCCTCCAATTTACTAACTGTAAGTGGAGTTTCTCCATGAAAAACACGGTAAACATTTAGCCAAGTCTTTTGCTGATGCAATTCAAATTCGTTCAACTGCACAAGTAGAGAATTTTCGCTACGCAACTGTTCTAGTTTTACATATCCATACCGTGACGTTATTAGCACTTTAAGATTTGGTCTGCTGTCAATTTGATGAATAAGCAATCGGCAAAATTCATCAATGGCGTTTGATGGCATGTCTTCCCTCATAAAAAGCTCATCTAAACCATCTAATACTAATACACTCCTGTTAAAATCCCCTTTATCAAACTCAAATTGTTCGTTATCTCTGACATATTTCTCTATTGACGTTAAAGGGGAATTTATTAGCTCAATTGAATTTGCTATGTTCCTGAACTTGATAAAATAAACAGGCATTTCAATAGTTCTGCTGCCATCAATACAATCGTTCAATAATTTTTTACACAATGATGATTTCCCTTGACCCGGGTATCCCATTAAAAATAAAATCTGTGCTTTCTTCGATTTTAACGTGGAATCAACTCGTGAATGAATAAATTGATCTATAAAATCATGAACAGATACTCCCTTATTGATACAAATAAACCCTTTATCTCTGTTTATACCATCTGGATTTAACCTACTATCGTTATCTGTAAAACAATTTTTATGAATAGAATAACCAGGTTCAATGTATATATCACAGAGTCGCAAATCACTTGTATCATTGAGGACGATATCAGTAAACTGCCCTTTTAGTTTTTGCCGGTACATTTCATACTTGTAGGCATTTAATGACTCCTTGTAGCTCCTGCTATCTATTAGATTATTCAGTTTTTCGTAAACAACTTCTCCTTCTTCAATTATTTTCAAGAAGTTCAACTTGTAGTAGGCATCCAAGTAGTTATGAGCAAGGTTGATCTGCCTTTCGGGGACAGATAGCTTTTTCAATATTTGAATAAGTTCTTTTTTGTAAAACTGGATAATTTCATTGTTGCTGAATCCCTCAACATCAAATTGCGTTGCCTTTAATAACTTGGCTTTGAGTCGTTTCTTTATTGACGGTATCTCGTCCTTCAAAAACGCCTCTTCTATTAAAGGGTTTATTTCATATTGTTGCAACCCTTCAACAAAGGTCTTAAAACCAGCAATTCCAATTGCTTTTTTCAGAGCTTTTGAGGGGTCTTCAATAGTTATAATTTTTTTAGTAAGGTATTTTGCGATCTTACCAAATGGAACTGCATCTAATATACCACCTTCTTCTAAAAGTTCTAGATCTTCTATTGCTTTGAAAGTTGATTCTGTGATCGTCTCAATTAACTCGGGTATAGCTTTCTGGTCTAGTAATTTCATAGCAAGTGTTTGGCTAAAGGTAGAAAAAGTATAAGATTATAAATATGGTTTATGAAAATAATTGGTGGTGTTTAATAAAAAATGTCCACTATTCTCAATAGACTTCAGGTTGCTGTCTCTGCCATCAACATAAATCAAGGCATCAATACACTTTTCCTTACCTTTGCACTCCAAAAATCAAGTATCCAAAATAATGGCCAAGCAATCTGAAAAAAAGTGTTCTTTTTGTGACCGATCTGAAAATGAAGTCAATATCCTTTTCACCGGAATAAAGGGAAACATCTGCGATCAGTGTATTGAAAACGCCCACGCCCTGCTGGTTGAAGCTACGGGTGAAAAGCCAAAGGCTACACCACCGCCCCCCCCCGATATTCTCCGCAACAAGCACTACAAACCCCGCGAAGTAAAGACTTTTCTCGATCAATATGTTATTGGTCAGGATGATGCTAAGAAAGTGCTGGCTGTAGCTATTTATAACCATTACAAGCGCCTCACAATGGCTCCTCAGGATGATGTGGAGATTGAAAAATCGAACATTATCATGGTTGGCGAAACCGGTACCGGTAAAACTTTGTTAGCCAAAAGTATTGCCCGCATGTTGCAGGT
>CANCOG010000467.1 GCA_947379685.1 Flavipsychrobacter stenotrophus
GAACTGTTCACGGAAAAACTGGATTTGTTACTTCAAATCAATAACCAGGAGGTGGTCACCTCGAAAGGACGGCACCGGGCATCGCTCAGGGATGCAGGTATTTACCCAAGGCCCTATCAGGCGAAACTTCCGGTATGGCTGGCAGTGGGAGGAACACCTGCTTCCGTTGTTAGGGCAGGAACATTGAGTTTGCCGCTTACGATAGCTATTTTGGGTGGCCAGCCCGCACAGTTTTTACCGTTGGTTGAGCTCTATAGGAAGTCAGCTGGAAAGGCAGGGAATGACGTGGCAAAAGTGCAACTAGCCATCAATCAGCATACCTATGTTGCCGATTCGGCAGAAAAAGCCAGAGATGAATTCTGGCCAGTTTACAGTGCTTTAATGAATAGGGTGGGCCGTGAACGTGGTTGGTCCCCGCTAACCAGGCCTCAGTTTGAACAAATGTGTTCGCCTCAGGGTTCCCTGATGGTTGGCGCTCCGGCTGATGTCGCGAATAAGATCATTGCTGAATACCAACTGTTTGGCAACACCCGTTTCCTGGCACAGACAATAGCGGGCGATATAGCACACGAAAAACTGATGCACTCCATTCGCTTATTTGGAACAGAGGTGGCTCAGCTGGTCAGGAGTGCGATTGTTTAATTAATAGTTATCTGATAAGGGTTATGGTTCCTTTATATATCTTGTTATCGCCATCGGTATGGCTGGTGATAATAAGATAATTGTACACGCCAATGTCTTGAGGTACTCCGTTGAGTGTGCCGTCCCATCCCTTATTAATATCGTTGGTTTCGTAAACTAATACACCCCAGCGGTTATAAATGCTCATGTCTACCAGTTTGCCATATTTGAGGTGAGCCAATCTGAAGATATCATTTTTGCCATCATTATTAGGCGTAAAGCCCGATGGTATAAACTCGATATCATCATATTTTACTGCAATTGTTACCTTGGCGGAATCCACGCATCCTGACTTATCATAACCATAAACCGTGTAGGTAGTTGTTACGGAAGGGGTAGCTACGGGGTTATTGATATTGGGGTTGCTCAGTGATCCGTCATTAGGTTTCCATAAGTACAGGTAGGCCCCGGTTGCATTTAACTGGGCCGAAGTACCATAAAAAATAGTATCATTTGCTGATATGCTGGTGAGCACCACTGGTTGTATCGGGTTCGGCATCAGGGTGATTGTCTGCATTGCAGAATCATCATAACAGACTGGGTTGTAGCCAACCAGCTTCACTGTAAAGTCGCGGGCTACAAATGCTGGCTGGTAAAAGTGAACAGGACTGGTGGTAGTGTCAGTAAAGGTAGTGCCATCACCGAAATACCACCTGTACCCGAAGCAATGTAAAGACGTGTTGGTGAACAATACTGTATCGTAGGTACAACCGTACTTTATATCGTAACTAAAACCCATGAATGCATTATCAACAACAATCACTTGTATGTTCGTTCTCGGGCTTTCGCAGCCGTTCAATGTTTGCGATACGTAAAAATCAGTTGTTCCGGAAGTGCCTGTTGAAGGAACCGGAGCAGTTGTACTGCCAGTTCCCCCGGTTGCTGAACTATACCAGAGGAGGTTAGCGCCTGACGCTGTTAATGCAGGTGCGGTCGCCGAAACACAATAGCTCAGCGGAGTAGAACTTACGGGCGCTGCGGGTGTAGGGTTGACGGTTACACTTACAGTCGCGGTATTTGTACATCCATTTGCATCGGTACCATGCACAATATATACTGTAGTTGCAGGTGGAGCTGCAGTTACCGAAGCACCCGTGCTGCCGCTTAACGTTGTCGCTGGGCTCCAGGTATAGCTTACAGCTCCGGATGCAGTAAGGACAGTATTGTAGCCAGCGCAAATTGTTGCTCCGGGAATAGACAAAGTTGGCAGCGGGTAAACTGTGACTGTGATGCTCAGTGTGTTTCGGCATCCGGTTGAAGCCGTTCCTGTAATGGTATAAGTAGTTGTAGCTGTGGGATGCGCCATAACTGATGTTCCGGTAGTGGCAGAAAGCCCTGTGCCTGGCAACCAGGTGTAGCTAGCCGCTCCCCCGGCGGTAATTGTAGTTGTTACCCCGCTGCAAAATGCAGGGGCTGAGGGTGTGGCAGTGATGCCCGGTAGGGGATCTACTGAAATCGTTTTGATCGCCAGTGACGTGCCGCATCCCGCGGAAATATAGTAGCTGATAACGGTTGTACCCGCTGTGACCCCGGTTACTACTCCCGACGAAGAAATTGTGGCTACCGCCATGTTACTACTAGACCAGGTTCCGCCTCCCGTTGTGTCGGTAAGGGTTATTGTAGCAGTAACGCAGACATTCGTTGGGCCCGAAATAGTACTGGTAATGGTAGAATTGACCACGTTGACGATAAACATTGCCCGCGCAGTATCGCAGATATTATGCACGGTGTAATACACCGTGTCGGTGCCGATTGAAACCCCAGTGACAACACCTGTGGTCGAAATAGTAGCGTGTCCATTGGTGCAACTCCAGGTACCGCCGGAAACAGATTCCGTTAATGTTCCCGTTGTGCCAATGCAGATTACTGATGGGCCTGAAATGGTGCCTATTGCAGGAACAGGGTTTACCGTTACCGGTTTGGTAGCCGTTGTGGTGCCGCATCCATTAGTGACTGTATAGCTGATCAATACTGTTCCCGATGAAACCCCGGTCACCACGCCAGTAGCACTGACGGTTGCAATAGACGGGCTGGCGCTGCTCCATGTGCCACAAACAGTTGTATCGATAAGCGTAATTGTTGAACCCGAACAGACAGAGTCTGGCCCGTAAATGGGTCTCACAACCGGATTTACACAAATCACCCTCACTCTTTCGTTGTAATAGTCAGAAATAAAGATTCTCCCGGTATTTTCTGCAACAACGCCAGTTGGGTTGTGCAATTGAGCCGCTGTAGCAGGCCCGCCATCGCCACTGAAACCTGCGGAGCCTGTACCTGCGATTGTTGTGATAATGCCGGCAGGAGTTACTTTGCGTACGGCATGATTGCTGAAGTCAGCAATTAACAAGTTCCCATTGGCATCTATATCAACTCCATTAGGTTGGTTGAGCCTTGCAGCTGTTGCGGCACCACCGTCACCGGTATACCCGCCCGTGCCGCTGCCCGCTATTGTATTGATAACACCCGAAGTATTGATTATCCGTACCCTGTGATGGTAGTTGTCCGCTATATATAAATTTCCCGTTGGGTCGAATACGATACTTCTTGGCCATGAAAATTGGGCTGCTGTGGCAGGACCGCCATCGCCCAGCGAACTACCGCCGCCAGCCACAGTGCTGATTATACCTGAAGGAGTAACCATCCTTATCCTATTGTTGTTACCATCGCCGATATACAAATTACCTGAAGCGTCGAATGCCATGGTCAGGGGGCGGTTCAATTGTGCAGCTGTTGCCTGTCCTCCATCACCACTATAGCCACCAGAGCCATTTCCTGCAATTGTGCTTATAATTCCTGATGTATTTACCTTTCTTACCCTGTGGTTAAAATCGTCGGCTATATACATGTTTCCAACCGCATCCAGAATTACACTTCTTGGGGCATTTAGCCGCGCTGCGGTAGCAGGTCCTCCGTCACCACTATACCCGGAACTGCCACCGATTCCTGCCACCGTGGTAATGACGCCTGAGGGGCTAACGCGCCTGATAACATGGTTTCCGGCTTCAGGAAAATATACATTGCCGCAACTGCCAGGCTGAACTTCTATGTCTTCAGGATAGTAAATAGTTGCTGCCGTTGCTGCTCCGCCATCACCAGAAAATGAAGCAGTACCTGTGCCTGCAAAAGTGCTGATGATTTGTGCGCTGGTAATTTGTGATAGCAGTATGCACATTAATACGAGCAGGCAAGTATGTAAATTATTTTGGGTAAAGTTGTCCTTCATTTTTGTAGGTTGTGAATGTTGCTAATTCGGTTGCTAGTAGCTATTAAAATGCCAGCACCTTCGATAAGGCGCAGTATTTCAATCCTCGCAAATATATGTAATAATTGCGCTTGAATATCAAATTATTTTTAAGCAATTTTTATTCATTGTATGGCTAATGGGAATATTTAAAGTGCAATTCAAATTTTTAGATGAGCAAAATCCCAAGGCAGAAAAAAATCAATATCTTCGTGGAGTTTTAATGCTATGCCCTTAATGAGAAAATTGCTCGTTTTAATTGTTTGTCTTACATGTCTTTCTGCTATTGCTCCCGCCCAGACAATTACTACTCTGGCGGGTAATGGAGCATCTGGCTTTTCGGGTGACGGAGCAGCTGCCACTCTTGCGAAGGTCAACACTCCGTTTGGTGTGGTAGCTGATGCAGCAGGCAATTGTTATTTTACCGACTACAATAATAACCGGATCAGGAAAGTGGATGGTACAACGGGTGTAATTTCAACAATTGCAGGAACCGGTTCAGCCTATTTTGGAGGCGATGGTGGGCAGGCAACATCTGCTGGAATCCAGCTACCGAGGGGGATAGCGATGGACCCTTCAGGTAATATTATCTT
>CANCOG010000468.1 GCA_947379685.1 Flavipsychrobacter stenotrophus
ATTTCCTGCTGTGAAGTTTGGCTACTTTAACCCGCCAATTGAACGCATGAAAAATTACGATGTTGATTTTGCGCATTAATAATTTTGCAAACTGAAAATGCAATGGCCACACTTTTTTGAAAAGTGTGGCCATTGTACTTTAACTGCATTTGCCCTTTTTAGTTTCGAAGCCTTAAATCAGGTACAGGTCGAGTTTTTTGCTGATCTATAACTTAATAAACTGCCAAGTCGAATTTCCGCCAGAACCACTCAATTTTACAAAGTACAACCCTGGCGAAAGATTGGAAATGTCAATTGATGATACTTTATCACTGATTATTTGACTTATAAAAAGCCCTCCTTTTGCGTCCGAAATCGACACTGCAGTATTTCCCCCAGATAAGTTATCAACATATAATTGATTTGTTGCCGGGTTTGGATACAAGCGAATCCAGTCTTGCGTGATATCTGCTGTATTAACCGGTATGCCTGGCAGGTGGCCCGACTGTCCTGCCTGCACTACAGACTTCGAATTATCCTGGATTATAGCAGTTGAAAAAAGCTTACTCCGAGTCCAGCTGCTATTTATGGCCATCTTTTTAGAAACCGTAAACGAGTCGCCAACATTAACTAGTGACGTAATACTTAATGGTGTGTTTCCAAAAATTGACTTCCTGAATACGTTGTAGTGATATGTTTCCCCGTTGCCTGACGTAAAAAACAATGTGTCTTCAGCTACCAGACCATATAATTGTAACATTGTGAGGCTGCTGGTATCTACTTTTTTAATTTTTATTGTAGTCTCCAACGAATCGGCGCCCGCGGCAAAGGTTGTCACGCTCATGCTAAAAGAGGTCAACTCCCCTAAAACATCAGTAAAAATAGCTGGGTTGGTAAATGAACCAGTAATTACTTTGCCTTGAATAGTAAGTTGTGGGGTTGCACCATACAATCCATAGTAATTAGTGCGGGCATCATTTTCACTTACATTAGCCATGCTCAATGTACACCCGGCATACGGTGCACTTGGATGAAATGAGACATGTAACACCTGAGGATAATTTGCCAGATTGGTGGTGAGACCCGGGTTGCGGCTGGCGCAAACACTGCAAAGTGTGTTAGTAAAATGTTCTGCAATAACATTTTTCGATACCTGCTGGGCATGTGCCCCCGAAACTAAACCCGCCAATAAAAAAGATGCAAAGAGCACTTTCTGAATATTCATATTTCTGATTTTGGGTGCAAATTCGACTATATCCAGCCAGGAATTTGTCTTGCAGCTTACAAACGGAGTTTTATCGATATTTTCCACTTTCCTGTTAAAACATTGGAGAGTTATAAGTTTCGGACTAAAGCATTAACAGTAATCAACATTCATAATCTAATAATAAGCAGCAACATTCTGATTTGCATTTTTTTGAAGCTATTCACCTGGCAAATTCCTCCAATGCTTTTTTAGTCATTCACACTTTAACCATCAATTAATTAAAACTTTCCCTCCTCATCATTCCCGTTTTTCATAAGTAAATATTATGTTTACAGTCATGAAGCTGGCGCACCTCATACTGACGCACACTAACCCCGATCAATTACTGCGATTGGTGCGAAAACTGGCGCATGAGGACAGCGATTTTTATATACATGTAGATCGCAAGTCAGATATAAAACCCTTTCTGCCATTGCTGGAGATCAGGAATGTATTCCTCATCAAAAACAGGGTTAAAGTTTATTGGGGCGGATACAGCATTGTGGAAGCGACCGTAAGTTCCTTTGAAGAAATACTGGCTACCGGCATAAAATACGACTATATTAACCTGATGAGCGGACAGGATTACCCTATTAAAAGCACCCAATACATTCACGAGTACTTTTCAGACCACCCAGGTAAAATCTTCATGCATTATCTCTCACTAACCGATGAGTGGCATGAAGCTATGCCCCGTATAACACAATACCACTTGGTTAATTACCATATACCTGCTGGCAGGTACAGGATAGAGCAGGTGATGAATCTGTTGTTGCCGCCAAGGAAGCTACCAGATGGCATGGTAGCTATGGGGCGCTCGCAGTGGTTCACTGCCACACCCGATGCTATAGAATATTTGTTACAATACATCAGGGAAAAAACATGGATCTCACGTTTCTTCAAACTTACCTGGGCGCCTGACGAGATTATTTTCCAGACAATATTATACAATTCTCCTTTCAGGGATAAAATGGTAAATGACAACTTATTATTCCTTGATTGGTCACGTGGTGGAGCTAATCCCAAACAATTGAATATGAACGATGCCGAGCGGCTCACCAAGTCTGACAAGCTATTTGCACGTAAGTTCAATATGGATAAAGACAGCAAAATTTTAGATTATTTGGATAAAATCACTTCCTGAGGCAAAAAAGTATGAAAAGTGTTTCGGTCATTACCATAAATTTCAACCAGAGCCTGGTTACAGAAGCTTTACTGGACTCTATCTTTAGTAAAAACACTTACTCCCCTACTGAAATTATAGTTGTCGACAATGGCAGTGACACTAACCCAGTACCCGGCTGGGAGCTCAAATATCGTGCGGTGAAGTTTGTACGGTCTGAAGATAATCTTGGATTTGCAGGGGGAAATAACCTGGGCATGAAACATGCCGGAGGAGACTACCTTTTCTTTATCAACAATGACACAGAAATAACTGGAGGGCTTATTAATCTGTTAGCAGGCACTTTAGACCAATACCCTGAGGCTGGCATGGTTTCGCCAAAGATCCGTTATTTCGATAAACCGCAAATGTTACAGTACGCTGGCTTCACACCCATGAATTACTATACCTGCCGTAACAACTGTATTGGCCAATTTGAGCAGGACAACGGACAACGCGACCAACTGACCGGTGAAACAGGATATGTACATGGTGCTGCAATGATGCTGAGGCGCGAAGCCATAATTAAAGCCGGCTTTATGCACGAAAATTATTTCTTGTATTACGAAGAAATGGATTGGTGCGAAAAAGTAAAAAAGGCCGGTTACACCATCAGGATCAATATGCAGGCGCTTATATACCATAAGGAATCCGTTTCCGTGGGCGCCAGAAGCGCTATGAAGGAGTACTTTATGAATAGAAACCGGATCTTGTTCATAAGGCGAAATTGCGAATTGGGCACTCGTAGCATTTTCTGGTTATATTTCCTTTCGGTAGTTACCCCTCGAAACCTGTTGAACTACGCAAAAAATGGAGAATGGCAATTCGTAAATATATTATTCCGGGCTATTTGGTGGAATGTGACGAATGGAATAAACAGTAACAAACTGGGATATGACGTAAAAAAAACGAAAAAGGTAAACTAGCAGGTCAGTTTCACCTTTTGCAATTTGTAATTCACCTTGTGCCCCTTGTGGTTTGTTTTAAGAAGTATGACTGCCGTTGTAGTTAATTATTTATATATCACCTATGGAAATTGCTTTTTGGATTAGTTTATTTATTGTGTTTTATACCTTCTTTGGGTATGGAATACTGTTATTGTTCCTGGTAAAGGTGCGAATAGCATTAAAAGGCAAGCGCAAGACGCCCGACAATGGAGGCAACTGGCCAACAGTCAGCCTGATTGTTGCAGCGTATAACGAGGAGGACTTCATTATTGAAAAGATAAAAAATACCCTGGCACTCAATTACCCTGCAGATAAAGTCACTTTTATTTTTGTGACCGATGGCAGTTCAGATAAAACCCCGGAACTGATTCGCCAGTTTCCGCAGGTAAAACTCATGCACCGGCCTGAACGCAGCGGAAAAATTGCTGCTGTACACCGCGCTATGCAGGAGGTTACTTCTGAAATAGCCATATTTACCGATGCCAATACGTTTTTGAATAAGGACGCGCTCGTCAATATCTGCCGCCATTATGCCGACCCCAGCGTGGGTGCGGTTTCCGGCGAAAAAAGAGTGAGCATAGAAGATGTTGCTGATGCCACTGCAGGAGAAGGATTTTACTGGAAATATGAATCGAAATTAAAGACCTGGGACTCAGAACTATATTCCGTTGTAGGGGCTGCAGGCGAGTTGTTTAGTGTACGTACAAGCCTTTATGTACCCGTGCCGCCAGATACTATTTTGGATGACTTCATGATCTCGATGCTGATTGCAGAGAAAGGATATCGTATTGTTTATGAACCTTTTGCATATGCCACCGAAAGTGGATCAGAAAACATTAAGGAAGAACTAAAGCGTAAGATAAGAATTGCAGCAGGCGGCATTCAATCAATTGTCAGGCTGAAACCGTTGCTTAATCCGTTCAAACAGTTTGTGCTTTCATTTCAATATATCAGCCACCGTGTACTCCGCTGGACTGTGACCCCGTTTCTGATGATACTTGCGTTCCTTCTTAACGGCCTTATCTTACTGCATAACAATTCCCTGATATACATTATAATGTTCATGGGGCAAGTATTTTTCTATGGTGCCTCCCTGCTGGGAATGGTATTTGAAAAACGCCAGGTAAGGATTAAAATACTATTCATACCCTACTATTTCTGTATGATGAACTACGCTGTT
>CANCOG010000469.1 GCA_947379685.1 Flavipsychrobacter stenotrophus
TTGTACCCTTCATGAGCGACTGCATAAATATGAACATGGAAATACCAAACATTACCCCCAGTGAAGCAACAACAGTTTGCTTCTTTCTGGATGAAAGGTAAGTAAGGGCTATCTCTGTATTTACACTAATTTTCATTGTAGATATTTAAAACCATGAACTACATTTCTTGCTTATGACTGCACATAAAATTGGGAGCAAAATGCTTACCAAGTGCAACAAAGCAAACACCAATGCACCGTTTGCATGCGTACAGTTTATTTAGGGATTGAGGGGGTGCTACCCGAAGCACCGGCGGTCTTTTCTTTGACAATTTTATCTGCACTTGTTATGCCACTCAGCACTTCCACCCATTCATCCGAAACAATCCCGGTTGTGATGGCGACGGTTTGAATATCCTTACCTTTCATTACCTGAACCTTGTTCCCTGGCATAACGTATACATGCGGAATAAGCAGGGCATTTTCCTTTTTAGCGGTAATAATATTCGCCTGAAGCTGAGTGCCGGCAATTACCCCGGGCATTTCCTGTTCGAACTTCGCTTCAACTTTATACGACTGCGATGACTCTTTAAAGTGCGGGTAAATTTTGCTCACCCTGGCTTCGTAAGTTTTGTTTTTCTCAGTATTCAATTCTACCAACACTTGCTGGCCGAGTTGTACTTTACTGATGCTACCCTCGTCAACGTCAAGATTGATTACTATTGAATCAGGATTACCCAACTGCGCAACCTGGTCGCCTCTCTTCACGAGGTCTCCCTGCCTTTTAAATATCTGGTATACCTTGCTACTGCCTATGGCTACAAGATTATAATATTGGTTACCGGCCTGCACATTTTGTAACTGAGCCCGGCTATTTGCAAGGTCTTGTTTTACCTTGTTGGCGGTAACCTTGTAGCTCTCTTGTGCAGCAACTAAGTTATTCAAAGACGACTCATAATTCAATCTTGAATTGTCTAAGTCCTGCTTAGAAACTGAATGTGTCTGATACAAATGTTCATACCTGGCCAGTGCCAGAGAATCTGTAGTCTTCTTAATACGAGCTGCAGCTATCTGGGCACCGATCTGCAACAACTGTGGTGAATTGTTATTGGCGCTTATCGAGGCGTATTCCAGATTGTTTTGCGCAATCTGTACCTGTGTATTTTGCTGCCTGTTATCTAGCTGAAACAGTAGCTGACCATCTTTTACCAGGTCATTCTCCGTCACAAAACTTTTGATTATGAATCCATCGGAAATGGACGTGAGCATGTAGGCGTCCTTGGGGTCTATGCTACCCGATGCAAAAACCGCTTCGGTCACAGGCGCGGTCTTTGGCATTATTTCGTCATACTTTGGTTTGCAAGAGGTTGAACAAAATACCGCGAAAGCGACAAGCGAAGTCACAGGTAGGTAGTTGTTCAAAAAACGATGCATGATTTTCATAAAACTTCTATTTTGAAATGCGGCGTCCGCGGTTGTCATTATTCTCTGTTAGTTAAAAATTCTGCTGCCTTATTTTTACCTGACAAACCTGAGCCAGAAAATCTGCCAGATTATTCAGGTATTGATTTTGGTAATTGATATAATCGGAATAGGCATTGAGCCGTTCATCGAGTGTAGCTAAGCCATCGGCATAACGGTATGAAATATGAGTGTAGTTATCCAAGGAAAGATTCATGACGTTTGACGATCTCGCGAGGATTGCCTGAGATTTCTGATAGGACAACCTGAGATTGTCATCGTTTATCGCCGATTGCTTTTGCACGGTCTCATACTGCAGTTTACTTTCGAACCACGCTACCTTGTTACGTTCGGACTGCAACCACCTTGTGCCTGCCGTAAAGATGCCCCATGTGGCCCTCAGTGACCAGAAACGGGAGGGATACCATGCAGGACCACCCTGGAACGGTTCGTACTTGTTATCATTCTGTTGAGTCGTATTGCTATAAGCAACAGAAATTACCGGAGCGAAATTGCTGTTACCCGCCCTGAACATGCCCAGGCTCACCTTAGAATTGTACAGTGCCTGCCGGATGGCCGGATCCTCAGTAAATGGAGTCCGCTCATCGAGTGACATATTATCCTTCAACATGGCGTCTATGGAAAGAGAATCTGAAACAGAGAGATCCAGCAAATTCTTCAGGTTATTCTTTGCAGTAAGTGCCTGATACCGTGCTGTAAGTAATGCTTGTTCAGCGCGTTCCAGGTTTATCTTCGCCAGGTCTACGCCAGACTCATTAACTGTGCCCTCTGCAAATTTAGCAGCTACCGATTGATAGACAGAATCACTGATCTGTCGGCTACGTTCTGATAGCTTTGCGGCCTCTACCATGAGCAGGCAGGAATAATACTGGCTGGCTATCTGTTGATAAACAGTTTTGCGTGCGTTAGACAATGAGGCCTTGTTCAGCTCTTCGCTATTCTTTGCAACCTGAACGTTGTACCAGGTTTGCAGGTTGATGATGTCCATCTGGGCAGTAACCCCTGCTACATAGATATACTTTTGTCCGAACTGGACTGGCGTCACCTTTCCTGCCGGTGCTGATTTATCAAAAATAACAGAAGGAATGAGCGTTGTTTGAAGCGCAAGGTTATCGGTAAAGGACGCATTCGCATTGACGGTTGGCAAGAATGCCATAAACGACTGCTTTCTGGCAAAAGTGTACTTATCCATTTCGAATTTCGCATTCCTGATGGAGCTGCTATGAACATCGGCATATTTCCACATTTCCTCGACAGAATGAAAAACCGTCTGCCCGTTTGTTTCTGTCAGTAAAATACCCAACAGCGTCACCGTAATAAAGAATCCCCTGAACATACTTCTATAATTACAATCATTAATTAATTCCCTGTTCTACTTATTGCGCGGCCGCGCCACAATTCAATATTTCACCCACCCAGGCCATTAATAATCATCCGGCATTGGCGTTGTCAACATTGTTTTTATCCAAAACGGAATCAACTTCTTTCGTTCTTCCATCAGTGATTTAAATTCCACCATATCCAAATTCATCCGGTTTCTCAGTAAAGGGCTTCCGATAAAGGGAAAAATCATCAATGACAACAAATTGATCATAAAATGAACAGGGTTTATTTGCGGCAATTTCCCAGACGCCATCAGCTCGCCCCATTGTTTTACGATAAACAATTCATTGCGTTTTCCCGGAAACCCTGCTCTGCTTATGAGCTTTTCAGGATCACCTTTTAGCTCGCTTAAAATGAACACTGGCAGATCAGGGTTCTCTATCAGCATATCAATGTAATGACTGACAATGATCTCAATCTTTGTTTGCAACGAAGACTCCGGATCATTCAGCAAACCAAGGACACTGTGCAAAAACAACTGTAATTGTTCGAGCATAATAATATTAAACAAATTCTCCTTGCTCCTGAAATAGTAATTAAGCAGAGCCAGGTTGAAGCCTGATTCCTCAGCAATATCTCGGGTCCGGGTTGCGGCAAAGCCCTTCCGGGTAAACACTCGCCTTGCCGCTTCCTTTATCTTCTCCTGCGTTGAGACATTGTCTTCTATATTTCTACCATCTGCCATTTCCGGAGGCAAAGGTAAGGTTAAACCACCGATTAAATCAAATGATTAAATCAATTTTTTAAAAAAAAATTGTGTCCCGGCCGATCTAAATAAAACAGAGCGATTTACGCATATAAAATTTAACATGCAAGATGTTTTTACTTTGCAATAAAATATATTTATAAAAACCCAATGCCATTCCCAAGAAAACCAGTAAATTTCGGAATTATTGCATAGTCTTATGACTTTTAGCACCTAATACCATAATGTTAGTGAAAATGTGAAGCCGGTTTAATAGTACTTTGTTGAAAAAACCCTCAAAAATTGACTAACCATTTATTTACAACTCAATGAATAAACCTGTAGTTCTCATTATCGAAGACGACACAATTGCAAGAATTGTTTTTAAAAAGCTTATTAGCAGGCTGGAATACACATCCTACGAGGCGCTCAATGGCCAGGAAGGATTGAATGTTATTGACCAGCATCCAGAAATAACGCACGTTTTCCTGGACCTTAACATGCCTGTACTTGATGGTTACGGCTTTCTGCACTATGTTAACTCCAGCAAGAAGTATAGTGACCTGAACATTTTTATAACTTCTGTTTCCGACGAGAATGAATTCATAAGTATCGTAAGACACAGGAACATTGACATAAGCAATGTTAAGGGCTACAATAAGAAGCCTTTTGATATGGCGCAACTAGCTCAAAGCCTTGTAGTTCACGATACTGGATTCGAAAACATAAACAATTAGGACTTATCTTTACCGGAGTGTTTTACCTGTCTGAAAGTGAGAACTTCCTGCAGAACGGTATGTACTGGAAAAAGCGCACCACCCGATGAATATAGAAAAGATACTCCTTATTGAAGATGATAAAGGAACCAGGCAAGCTCTCACAATACTCCTTGAACTTAATGAAATAACAACTACCTGCGCAGAAGGACCAGAACAGGCAATAAAACTGCTGGAGACTGAATCATTT
>CANCOG010000470.1 GCA_947379685.1 Flavipsychrobacter stenotrophus
CGGCTGATAATTTGAAAGCAAAACCTGCAAATATGAAGATAAAACTCATTACCTGCAACTGACCTGTTTTCAGCAATGGGGCCATTTCAATGAAATTGAGGGTGCCTGTGGTGCCATACAGCATGGAAATGCCAAATAACATTATCGCCGAAGCGAACGCTGAGGACAATATCATTTTTACGCCTGATTCGGAGGATTTCACTTTTTCGAGGTCGTAGTTGGCTAGTGCCGCCAGTGGGATAGACGAAAGTTCAAGACCGAGGAAGAACATGAGGAAATTGCCGCTGGAGATCATAAAGTCCATACCGAGCAGGGTACACAATAACAGGATGTAAAACTCTAATAGATGCTTGTGGGTTTTGAGCCAGTCAAATGCCTGTAACGAGATAATGAATGTGCCGAGATTGAGGATGTTCTTTTCCAGTGCGATGGTGGCATCGGTATGGTACATACCGCTGAACAATTCACTCGTGGGATTGGAGAAAAAGCCCATGACCAGGTTTACCAATAGTAGCAGGTTGGTGATATGCAGCAATTTGGAATTATCCTTAATGCCATCCCAAACCTTAATGATCAAAAGTATAAAAATGATGAGCGTTAAGCACATCTCAGATTTCATTATCAGGAAAAAGTCAAAGCCCATTTTGAAAAATTGAAATTAAAAGTAAAAAATTAAAATGTCAGCTTACTTAATTTAGCTACATCTTAGCACTTTTCAATATTACTTACCTGTTATTCCCCTTGCAACATTATTCATGATCAACTGTGTATCGGGATTGACCAGATCTGTTAACCAGAATGGCGCTATACCGATGGCAAGGATGCAGAGGATCAATGTAATAGAAGCAAATTTTTCGTTCCACGTTGCGTCCTTGAATTCGAGGTAGTGGTCGTTCTTTATTGGACCCATACCTGTTGCTCCGGACGCACGGAGGATATACACCGCAGTTACTACAATGGATGCGCAAGCCAGTACTGTCGCAACACGGCTAAATGTATCAGGGTTTTGCCAGGAACCCATGAATACGGTCATTTCAGCCACAAATCCACTCAAGCCAGGAAGACCGAGAGAGCAGAGACCGGCTATGACAAATACTGTAATGATAAAGGGGATTACTTTAAGCAAGCCGCCAAGTTGGTCTACCATACGCGTGTGTGTACGTTCATACACCATGCCTATGGCACCGAAGAAAAGAGCTGTCATAAGTCCGTGAGACACCATTTGCATTACGGCACCGGTAATAGCTGTTTTGGTAAGCATCCCAATTCCGAAGATCACAAAACCACAATGACTTACTGACGAATATGCGTTGATGTACTTAAGGTCTTTTTGCATGAGGGTTGCGAACGCCCCATAAATAATGGCAATTGTAGATAATAGGATGATGATCCATGAATATTCGTGGGCGGCTTCGGGCATGAGGTAGGCAGCTACACGAAGGCAACCATAACCACCCAGCTTCATTGATATGCCGGCGAGGAACATAGAAGCCGCCGTTGGTGCGGATGAGTGCCCATCGGGAGCCCATGTGTGGAAGGGGAACATTGCGGTGAAGATGCCAAAGCCAACAAACATTAATGGGAAAATGAAACGCTGTGCCTCAATTGGGATACGCATTTGAGAGATAGCCAGCAGGTCGAAAGTATGGGCTCCATTTACATTGGTATTAAAGTAGAGGCAAAGTAAACCTATGAGTACCAGTGCAGAACCAGCCATCAACATCAAAGCGAGCTTCATGGCGCTGTATTCCTTTTTGCCGCTTCCCCAGATGCCTATCAGCAGGAATTTAGGGATAACTGCAACCTCGAGGAAGAAGAACATTGTGAAGAGGTCGAGCGAAATAAAGAACCCATAGGCACCAACACTAAGCAGTACCAATAACAGGAAAAACTCCTTGGTCATTTTGTCGACATTCCAGGATATGAGTATGCCGGTAAGTACCACAACCGCTGTCAGCATGATCATCGCTACGGAGATACCATCGACACCAACGAAATATTCAATATTCATTGGGGCAAACCAACTGTAGCGTGCCTGGTATAACATTTGGGTTGTGTTACCGGCAGCACGGTCGGTGATGTAGGAATACATCATGAAACTGCTATAACCGAGTTGGGTTAGGGAGCCGAGAAGGGCGGTCATGCGCACCATTGCCTTGCCAGGTGAGGCAAGGATGCCGATAACGGTGAGCAAGGGAATTATTAAGAGTATGGATAAGTTCATTAGTCTAAGAAATTATAAGTCAATGTCAAAATTGTCAGTTACCGCTTCAATTTTGTTTTGATCATGTCCACAAATAAATAAATATCAATACAAAGCCAATTACACCTGCGAAATAGTAAGCTGCATAAGATTGTACCTTACCTGATTGGATGCCCTTGATAAGGAAGGATACTTTTTCGGTGATAGTCGCCAACAGGTTCATAGTACCGTCAACAATGTTGCGGTCAACCCAGGCTGCAGGACGGCCAATGAGATTGAATACCACCTTCTTGGTGATGAAAATGTAGATTTCGTCTATGTAAAACTTGTGGTACGCGCCCTTGTATAATCCGCTCAGCCCATCGGCCATGCGTTGTGGCTTTGCATTTTCATTTTTGTAAAATGAGAGGGCAAGCAGAATTCCTCCCGTGGCCAATAATACCGGTGCAATTGAAAATGAAATATGAAACTCAGTGATTAGTGCAGCACCATCGGAGGTAACCAGGTGTGAGAAAGGAACGAAACCAGCGCCAATGGACAGAATAGCCAGAATAATGAGCGGTAGTTTCATAGTAAATGGCCCTTCACCATGATGGTCATCGTCATGTGCGCCGTGTGAGTCATGATTTGTATGAGCATGAAAATCTTTATTCCAGAAGATATTGAAGTACAGCCGGAACATATAGAACGCAGTGATTGCAGCCGTTGCAATAGCTATTATAAAAATAGGCATATTGTGCTGGAAGGCAGCTTGCAGAATTTCTTCCTTACTGAAGAAGCCGGCGAATGGGGGGATACCTGCAATAGCAAGGCAAGCTATGAGAAATGTAATATGAGTGATAGGCATTAATTTTCTGAGTCCGCCCATATCTTTCATTTCGTTGCTATGAACGTAATGAATAACAGCACCAGCACCAAGGAACAGTAAGGCTTTAAACATAGCGTGTGTGAACAAATGGAACATGGAAGCCATGTAGCCCAAGCCGTGCTCGCCGCCATAACCAGAAACCCCCAATGCAAACATCATGTAACCGATTTGTGACATGGTAGAGTAGGCGAGCACCCGCTTGATATCGGTTTGAGTACAGGCTATTATAGCCGCGAACAATGACGATGATGCACCAACCCATGCCACGATATTTAAGGCTGATGGGCAGGAAAGGGAGAATACCGGGAAGAGACGAGCAACAAGGAATACGCCTGCGACAACCATTGTTGCGGCATGAATGAGGGCAGAAACCGGTGTAGGCCCTTCCATCGCATCGGGCAGCCAGATGTGTAACGGGAACATCGCTGACTTTCCTGCACCGCCAATAAATACAAGCACCAGCCCCCAGGTTAGGGCGGAAGCACCGAGGAAAGATGCAGAAACAATGTTGTTAAGCTGGTCGGTGTGGGTGGTTAGGCGGGTAATAAGTGTCTGGAAATCGAGGGTTCCAGAGTAAAATGCGAGCACCAGGATGCCTATCAGGAATCCAAGATCAGCAAAACGGGTAACAATAAATGCTTTTTTAGAAGCAGCCACCGCAGATGGTTTGTCGAAATAATAGCCAATCAGCAGGAATGAGGAAACTCCCACCAATTCCCAGAATATATATATCTGGAAGATGTTGGACGACATTACCAGCCCCAGCATGGAGAATGTAAACAGCCCCAGAAAGGAATAGTAAGTTGCATAACGTTCATCGCCCTTCATGTATCCGAGGCTGTAAAAATGAACCATGGTTGAGATAAAGGTGACAATCACCATCATCATCACGGAAATGGGGTCTAGCAATATGCCCATGTCTATTGATACATCGGGCGTGAATTGCAGCCAGGTGAGCTTGAATGGGATCATTTGCTGATAGATGCCGTTCACTTTGCCCACTACAAAAAAGTAGTCGTAAGCGACAGTAAGCGACAATAGCAAGGACGTGAAAATTGACAAAGTGCCCAGCACGCCGCAAAGGGTGGGGAAGTTCTTTCTGCCAACCAGGGCTATTAGTGCGAAGGTTAGGACGGGCAGTAACGGAATAAGTATAATCAGGTTCGTACTGAGCATAAGCTAGAATTTCATTGTGTCAGCCTCTTCTACATCAATTGATTTGTAGTTGCGGTATAAGTTGATAATAATTGCTATCGCGACAGCGGCTTCAGCAGCAGCTATTGTAATAATGAAAATGGTGAAGAACAAGCCATCTAATTTATCGGCCCAAAGAAATTTATTGAAGGCGATAAAATTGATGTTGACGCTATTCAGAATAAGTTCAACGGACATGAGCATGGTTATCAGGTTTCTGCGGGTAAG
>CANCOG010000471.1 GCA_947379685.1 Flavipsychrobacter stenotrophus
GCAATACAAACCAAAAAAATAGACCAAAATGGAATTAAAAACTAAGATCAATGCCGAAGACGGCAAGCAGGAACTGGTAATTACGCGGGACTTTGATTTGCCGCTGGAATTATTGTTCAGGGCTTATGTAGAGCCCGAAATTGTAGAACAATGGATGGGTACAAAGGTGCTGAAACTGGAAAGTAAAAAACATGGAAGCTACCAGTTTGAAACAACCGACCCAAGGGGCAACAAATATGGCTTCAGTGGAACGATTCATGACCTGATACCCAACAGGAAGATCACCCGCACCTTCGAAATGGAGGGCACACCATATGGCGTTCAACTGGAGGTATATGAGTTTGAACAGCTGACTGAAGACACCAGCAAATTGACCATGCACGTAATTTATGAATCGGTTGCACAAAGAGACCAGGTACTGAAACTACCCTTTGCGCAGGGCATCAACATGGCGCACAACCGGATACAAGACATTATTGGCAAAATGAAATAACACAACATGGAAAAGAGAAATAAAATTATCTATTGGATAGCCACGGCACTACTGGCCTTTGGCATGTTAGGCAGCGGCATACAGCAAGTGCTCAGGACAAAGGCGATGGTGGACCTCATAACCCCGCTGGGTTATCCTGCTTATTTTCTAGTGATCCTGGGTGCCTGGAAGATACTTGGCGTCATAGCAATACTGATGCCGCGGTTTAAACTCGTTAAAGAATGGGCCTATGCAGGTTTCTTCTTCACCATGACCGGAGCCCTCGCTTCGCACCTGGCCTGTAGCGACTATGCAGCAAGCGCAATTCTTGGTCCAATTTTTCAGACTATCTTTATTATTACATCCTGGTATTTCAGGCCGGCGGACAGAAAGATTGTTTTAGTGAATCAATAGGGATAGGTCATCGTAAGCCTGGGGTCGCACAGCTATCACGATTTATTAATCACTTTTCCCAGACAAAATTCATAAATTTGTCTAAACTCAGTCCTCAGTTTGGATGTTAACATGCAAGGGCTATTGATTAATTATGATTAATTCCTTTATAGAAACCAGGCTGGTTGAATTGCGTCGCATATTCAAAAGGCATAATGTCAAGAAGGCATATCTGTTTGGATCTGCCTGTACAGATTCATTTAACGAAAATAGTGATGTTGATTTTCTGGTTGAACCGGGCGATGAAACGGACCCTGTGCTCAAGGGTGAAAATCTCTGGGACTTATATTACGCGCTAAAAGCCTTTTTGAACAGAGATATTGATATGATTACCAGCGATAGCTTGCAAAATAGATATTTTATAGAAGAGGTCAACCGTACCTCTGTACCCATTTATGGATAAGAAAATCAATAAATACCTCTCTGACATTCTTGAATCGATAAATTCAATCGATAGCTAGTTGCAGGGCAAACGGGATTTTAATATATACCTGCAAAACAAAATGATACGACGGTCCGTTGAGCGCGAGATGGAAATAATAGGTGAAGCAGTAAACAGGTTATTAAAATTGCAGCCAGACATTGGCATAACTTCTGCAATGAAAATTGTGGATCAACGAAATCTGATTATACATGCTTACGACAGTGTAAACAATGAAATGATTTGGGCCGTTGTTTCAAAACATTTACCAGTCTTAAAAACGGAAGTTGAGCAGTTATTGTCCTCCTGACTTAGGTTGTCTTTAGGAAAACGATATGATAAAGGAATTGTCACCGGAACAAGGAGAAAAACTTATCAACGCTCTTATCCTGAATTTTATTCAAAAATACAGAAGAGAAAGATGCCATTTTGAATTTGATGATGCACAAAGACGCAGCAAATTTACAGATAGGTTGAATCATAATTGCTGTGGAGTTTTCGAGATAGGCAAGAGACAATCTTAAAATACAAAGTATAGCATGAATCCCAAAGTTGATTTTTATTTTAAGAAAGCCAAACAGTGGCAGAACGAAATTGAAAAACTGAGAACCATCGTTCTCGATTGCCATCTGACAGAAGAACTGAAGTGGGGCTGCCCTTGTTATGTGTTTCAAAAGAGCAATATAGTGCTGATACATGTATTCAAGGAATACTGCGCGTTGCTGTTTTTTAAAGGAGCTTTACTAAAGGACCCAAACAGCATCCTGATACAACAGACGGAGAATGTTCAGTCGGCCCGCCAGCTTCGTTTTACCAGTGTTGAAGAGATAGAATCACTTGAGCCAATCATAAAATCTTATATTTTCGAAGCAGTCGAAATAGAAGAAGCAGGTTTGAAAGTAGAACTGAAAAAGACTGAAGAATATAAAGTCCCCGAAGAATTTCAAATTAAACTGGATGGAGATCCTGACCTGCAAACAGCCTTTAAAGCACTAACCCCCGGGCGCCAACGCGCCTACATTTTTCATTTCTCCCAACCCAAACAATCAAAAACCCGTGAAGCAAGGGTTGAAAAATTCATTCCGAAGATATTGGACGGAAAGGGGTGGGATGATTAAGGTCGATCATTTTCCATCAGGACTGTATTATATTACAGTAACTGGCAGGAACGGGCGGAGTACAATGAAATTTATTAAGCAATAGCGGGGGCGCAGAACTGCACTCAATTGTCTAACGGTCGTGCCCGTAACGCGCAATCCAGAGTTTCTACTTATTTTTAGAGAAAACCCTCAATATGAAAGTATGGTGTTACCTCTCGTTTGCGGCTTGCTTATTTATGAATCTTGGCTTCAATACCGGTAATGCCGAATCAAAACCACAAGGTACATTTTATAGAGCCGGCGCTGAGGTTGGCAGCGACAGTTCCAGGCCCGTGCAGGCATTTGCACCGGTGATGGTGTACGTACCCGGAGGGGTTTTTAACATGGGTGGTGCCCGCCGCCACAGGGAAAGGTATTGGAGCCATCGTGTAACGCTGAGCAGTTTTAAGATAGCAAAGTACGAAACTACAGTAGCTGAGTTCAGGAGCTTCATAAAAAGTACAGGTTATGTAACCGATGCAGAAAAAGGTGGATATAGCTATGTGTTTCTTATAGAAGAAATGAAGGGCGTTACCTGGGAATGCGATGTTGCCGGTAAGAGACGACCGACAAGCGAAGATAGCCACCCCGTAATACACGTGAGTTGGAATGATGCAACGGCCTATTGTCAATGGCTGAGCAGGCAAACGGGAGAAAACTACAGGCTGCCGACAGAAGCGGAATGGGAGTATGCCGCAATGGGTGGAACGACGACGCAAGACGATGAATTTGGTGGCCGGGCTATCCTCGACGAAGTGGCATGGTATAGTAACAACAGCGGAAATGCCACCCATCCTGTTGGGCAAAAGGAATCGAATACACTGGGTATCTGCGACATGGCTGGCAATGTATGGGAGTGGTGCGCCGATTGGTTTGATTATAGATATTGTCAATATGGGCCGCAAAACGACCCTGTTGGAGCCGATTCGGGCAATAGCCGGGTACTTCGGGGTGGAAGTTGGAATAGTGATAAAGAACACTGCCGTCTTACTAACCGGAATTTCGATGATCCGGCTTACCGTCGATGCAACATCGGTTTTCGCGTTGCCCTGAAAGGTAAGATTGAGGGCCAGCCGCCTGAAAGTAAAAAGTGAAGTTGGCAAAAGAACCGGAGCCGAAAAAGTGAGCCGAAAACTCCCGTTGGCGTAGGACGATGAACGCCATAATTAATGGCTAATTCTCACTAATCGTTGATGTTTATTACCTTATCTCCATAAATTTGACACATGAGGTTTAAACGTGAGGTCATAATACTTGTGGGGACTCTGATGGCGGTGCTACTGGTGTTCTTTGGGGTTCACGTATTCCCTGGTTTTGTTCCCCTGTATTGCAATTTCATTTTCTATCCTTTTCAATGGCTGCGGGGCTTGCTGTTTGGGTTTCTGCCATTTAGCCTTGGCGATCTCCTATACTATGCGGCAGCGATTTGGGCTTTAGTAACGGTAGTAAAATGGTTAAAGTTCATCATCAGTTTTAGACGGAACAAACACCGATTGGTTGTGTCATTGTTGAAAACTGGCACAACATCGCTTTGTATTTACCTGCTTTTTTTCCTGGGTTGGGGTGCCAATTATTCCAGAATTCCTTTGGGTAAAAGTTGGGGGTTGGATAGCATTGAAGTATTGCAATCAAGCGACGGGCAAGGACAAATGGCGAGAAACGAATTAATAGCTTTCGATACCTTTCTGGTCAATAAACTAAACTGTTACGCCCCGCACTTTCATGCAATGAAAATGAGTGAGCTCAATACGAGAGCATGTCGATACTACAATTCATATACCAATTGCAGGTTGGGTCGTTTAGGCCTGGGCATAAAGTCTACCTTGATGGGTTGGCTTTTGAGAGGGATAGAGCTGGAAGGCTACTATAATCCGTTTACCGGCGAAGGTCAGTTTGATAAAAAGCAGCCACCGTGCTCAATGCCTGAGCTCTTTACACACGAGATCGCACACCAGGCCGGTATAGCTGCTGAAGGCGACGCAAATCTGCTTTCTTACGCAGT
>CANCOG010000472.1 GCA_947379685.1 Flavipsychrobacter stenotrophus
AGCGTCGCGATATGCGCGATGTGCTCACCATGACCATTGACCCGGCCGATGCCAAGGACTTTGATGATGCGCTATCGTTTAAGTCACTTAAAGGTGGCTGGTACGAAGTGGGAGTGCATATAGCCGATGTCGGTCACTTTATAGAAGCCGGTTCTGCGCTCGATCAGGAAGCCTTTAAGCGGGCCACCAGTGTTTACCTGCCCGATAGGGTCCTTCCTATGCTGCCCGAACGCCTTTCGAATGAGCTGTGTTCACTGCGCCCCAATGAAGATAAATACACATTTTCTGCAGTATTCCAGATCAACAAGGCAGGAAAGATCAAGGACAGCTGGTTGGGTAAGACATTGATCCATTCCGACCGCAGGTTTAGTTATGAAGATGTGCAGGTGATCATTGAAGGAGCCAAGGGCGATCACGAAAAAGAAATAAAGGTGCTGAATGAAATGGCCCAGAACCTGAGAAAACAGCGTTTTGAACATGGAGCCATTAATTTCTCCAGTCAGGAAGTGAGGTTCAAGCTCGATGAAACGGGTAAACCGATAGGAATAGTTATAAAGGAAAGCAAGGAGGCCCATAAGCTGATTGAAGAATTTATGCTGCTGGCCAACCGCACTGTGGCCGAATATGTTTCCGGCATCACCTTTAAAGATGCCCATGTGCCATTCCCGTACCGTGTGCACGATGACCCAGATCCTGAAAAGCTGAAGGTATTCGCATTATTTGCCCGCCGCTTCGGTGTGAAGCTGGATATCAGCGATCCTGATGGTATTGCAAAATCATTTAATGAAATGTTGAGCAGCGTGCATGGTAAGCCAGAGCAGCATGTGCTGGAGCAATTGGGTATCCGCACCATGTCAAAGGCCGTGTACACCACCGACCATCACGGGCACTACGGACTCGGCTTTAAAGACTATTGCCACTTTACATCTCCAATCCGCCGTTATCCCGATGTGCTGGTACACCGCATTTTGCAGCAGTGTCTCGATAACGACATTAAGCCTATAAAACACCTCGAAACCCAGTGCCGCCATTGTTCCGACCAGGAGCGCCGCGCCATGGATTGTGAGCGTGCAGCCAATAAATACAAGCAAGTAGAGTTCATGCAGGATTTTGTAGGCCACGATTTTGACTGCGTCATCAGTGGCGTATCCAATTTCGGGTTTTGGGCGGAAACGGTGGAGCACAAATGTGAAGGCATGGTATCTATGCACGACCTTATGGAGTTCGATAGTTTCGTATTCGTGGAAGGTGAATATGCCCTCGTGGGCCAGCGCTCTGGCATGAAATTTTCGATGGGTGATAAAGTCAACCTGCGCGTAGCCTCCACCAACCTTGATAAACGCCAGATCGATTTCGCCGTTATGGCCATCCCCGGCACCAAACCCAGCCGCAAAAAAGCTCTGGCTAAGGATGCAGGCAGGAATTATGGTGGTGGGAAGGGGAAGAAGAAGGGGAGGTAAATGTGTTCTGTATATTATTTTTAATATTATAAGTAAGGCGTTTTATCGAAAACCAACTCTTTTTTTAATTGTGTTTTCTTGCTGCTTAACTAATTGTGGGATATTAAGCGTTAAAGATGGATCAGGAAAAACCAGTAAGACGTCTAACGAATTGATCTATTTTCCATACAGAAAGATCGATAAGTGGGGATTTTGTGACAGTAACAAGAACGTTTTAATTAAGCCAATCTATGATGAAGTAGGGGTTTTTGCTTATAAGAATATTGCTGTTGTAAAGAGCCGAGGTAAGTATGGGTGTATTAACAAGGCTGGAGATTCAGTAACGAGCTTTATATATTCCAGCTGCGAGAGTTTCTTTGAAGAAAAAACAATTGCATCAGTTGACGAAAACTACGGAGTGATAAATTCGCATGGAGGGATTGTCATACCTTTTATTTACAATGAAATCCGGTGGAGCGGCAAACGAAATAATTTGTTTTGTGTTAAAAAGGACAACAAATGGATCGTTTTAGACTACAATGGGAATCTAATTTCGAAACTGAATTACGATGAAATTCAATTGTTTAGAGACGGATTTGTAGGCGTTAAATATGAAAGTAGGTGGGGTGTTATCAATTCTAATGGAGATTTCGTAATCAAGCCTCACTATGAAATGATAAGGCCATTTCACATGGGGATGGCTGTAATCTCAGAAGGAAAAAACTGGGGATTTATTAATGGAGCTGGTACCATAAAAATACAACCTCAGTTTTCTGAAGTGCAGAGTTTTCAGCTAGAGGGAGCTTGGGTAAGGAAAGGGAAAAAGTGGGGTTTAATAGACTCGAATTATAATTTGATTATTGATTACAAATACGACCAGATTAGATATTTTAAAGAAGGTAAGGCTTTTGTTGAAAAGGAAGGCAAGTGTGGCTATGTCAATCGTAAAGGAGATGAAGTTATTTCATTTATTTATGACTATGCCGAAGATTTTTCAGAAGGGCTGGCCGAAGTCTGTATCGGTAAAGAATGTGGCTATATTGATACTGCAAGCAAGATTGTTATAGCCTTTCAGTATGAAAAAAACTACGGAGGCGAATTTCACAAGGGCCTTGCAGAGGTTAAGCAAAATGAACTATATGGGTTCATTGATAAAAATGGGAAGGTGGTTGTACCCATTAAATTCAATACGGTTGCTGATTATAACCATTTTGACAGCATTACAGGTGAATTGATTGTGCCGGCCGAAAAGGGTAGCAAAAGAAGTAGTTTTGATAGGTATGGCTTCTATTTCAATAAGTCAGGTACTTTGTTTTACGATGAATAGGTAGCCTTTGTTGCTATTTTTTGTATTGCCAGGTGCGACTCAATATACAATTTCATGACCTCCTAATAATATTTATACGCAATTTCGTCCTCCGTTTATTCAACTCTTCTTGGGTTACGCCATACACCCGCAATATAAGCGCAACGGTTTCCCTTATGCCCTCAAGTGGTGGTTTTGTTGCGGCAGACTGCGCTTCGGCTTCGGCGGCAGCCTCAAAAGAGTGATAAATGCGTAGTTTCACGTTATAAAGTTAGTTTTTCAAGGATTATTTTTCAAGAAATAGTTTAATCCGCCCGCCCGCCAGGAATTAATTGTCCATCCCGATCACCCGTATTATGCGGTTGTGAAAATGAAGTGATTACTTATATGTGTGCGATCACTTGTTTATGTACTTTGTTAGCGATAGTTGCAGCAGTTCGGTTTCCAGGCTTGAGCCTTCCAGCATATTTGCCGCTATTTGTTTAAGCAGTGGCGACGAACTATGGTGAAGAATCAATTCTGCCAGGTCAGCATTGCATTGCCGTTGAGGTAAAATTAGAATCCCAAAGTCGTGGTCGTCGTCATCGGTAAGTAATTGCAGATCCGCAGTATGCTGCATCTTGTCTATTGCCCGTTTGATTTTATAGTCAATACTATTGCCCGTGCTATTATGCTGAACGGGGTGGCTGTGTATGAACGAGTCGATTAGAAGTAGTTCGCTGCTATCGGTTTGCAGTATTCTGTTGGCAATCGCTATCATTTTTTCGTTTTCACCAATTTCAGTTTCATAGTCAACAAGTTCAATACTACACTGATGGTGCATTTTCAAGGCTGTGGCTAGGTCAAAATCATTATCATTGGTGAATTGAAGTTTACTTAAGGCCATCGAACTATCGAGTATTTTCATGAGTTCGCAATAGTCATGTTGCTCATAATAAGTAACCTTATTGCCCGGGTGGGTGCATGACAACAATATCGCAAATGAAAACAGTCCTAAAATGTACTTGCTCATGTCTTAATATGAATTGATTAAAAATAAGATAAAATATTGAAATAGGCTACAGGCAAAACCATAACAGCCCCCCATTTAATTTGTTGGGCTGCATTTTTACAGAAGTTAATATTGCTGAATGGCCCTATAGTTTGATTTTCAACCCACCATTTACCACAAACCCATCTAACGGAGCATAAATATCTCTGAATTCCGGGCTACTGGTACTACCCGTGTAAATAGTACCATACCGGGTTTGCCTGCTGTCTAAAATATTCTCAAAATTTATATATACAGAGAAATTTTTCCATATCCTTTCCGCCATAAAACCACATAACCAATAATCACGCCCCGTCGTACCATCTATAAGTTTTTGAGGGCTGTAATAATAAGCTTCAGCCCCTATCTTCCATTTATTTTCAACCTCATACATCAAAACTGAATTGGTATGGTGCCGGGGGGTTAAAGGCGTTTCGGCGTAGGTTCCGTGATCGTCGATGTGGGAATGCGTATAGGTGTAACCTAAAAATAATTTAAAATGCCCATGCCCTATTTTAACGTTCGTTTCTGCGCCCTGGGCATCAATATGCGATGAAAGATTTTGAAACTGGGAAAGCCCACTACCGATATAAGTTAAAACCAGCGGTTCGGTCAGCTTTGTGTAAAAGAATAATTGGTTAATGCTGAAGGTAAATTTCCCATTGGCGAAAAAAGTTTTATAGTTGATGTCCCAGTTAGCTCCGTAA
>CANCOG010000473.1 GCA_947379685.1 Flavipsychrobacter stenotrophus
CCTGAACAATAGTTTTGAAGTAAATACACCTGCATTCCTTGCAAGTATGGGCATTTCGCTCAATTTCGGCACAACAGATTTTACTGCATATGGCAATACTGGCATGAGCGGAGGCTGGCAGAGAAAGTGGTCAGAGCATTTGCGAAGCAATACTGTGCTGAGTTATTCAAACTACCATAGCGACCGCGATAGGGTGACTGTCGGAAGCTTCGGCAGACCCGGCGATTCAACTTCGACTAAAACAGGCATATTTGAACACAACAACCTGAAGGACATTTCGCTTAGGTCCGACTTCGAGTATGCACCCGCAAAATGGAACCATTTAGGATTTGGGGTGTTTGGCACTCAATATGACATCAAGTATACCTATTCTCAGAACGATACATCCTTGCTGCTGAATAACCATAATTCAAGCCTGCTGGCAGGCTCCTACCTGCAAGACCAGTTGATAATGTTCAAAAATAAAGTAACCATAACGCCGGGCATCCGGTTGAGCTATTTCGGTACAACTCAAAAGAGCTATTGGGAGCCTCGCCTGGCCGTTAACTATAATGTCACCCACAGGCTATCTTTTAAAGCAGCCTACGGTGAATACTACCAGTTTGCTAATCGAATAACCCGGGAGGACATTTCCGCAGGGAGCAGCGAATTCTGGGTGTTATCAGATAAAAATACAGTGCCAGTAAGTAGCGCAATACATTACATTACTGGGGTAAACTATGAAAACCGGGGCTATATATTCGGCATCGAAGGCTATTACAAATCGCTGAGCGATATTACCCAGTATACTGAGCGGTTTACGGCAAACACATCGGGCATAACATACAATCAAAATTTCTACGTAGGCAGCGGTAAAGCTCAGGGTGTCGAATTTATGGCACAAAAGAAGGCGGGTAAGTTAACCGGCTGGGTAAGCTATACTTTGGCACGGACAATAAACCACTTTGACATTTTCTCAAGCCAGGATTTTGCCGCGGATCAGGACGTAAGGCACGAGTTTAAAATTGTATCCATGTACAAAATGAAACGGTGGGATTTTGCAGCAACCTGGATCTATGCCAGTGGTAAACCGTACACCGCGCCTGGAGGCAGCTACAGTGTGACATTGCTCGACGGCACAACAGTAAATTATGTGACAGTAACATCAAAAAACACCCTCCGTCTTCCAGATTATCACAGGATGGACGTTTCCGTTAACTACCATTTTTATAATGATGCCAGGAAAGATATTGGCTACATTGGGCTCTCCTTATTCAACGTTTATGCACGCGAAAATGTTTGGTACAAAGAGTTTACTATTGCTGATAATCACACAGTTGAAACAAATGTCAATTACCTGGGCTTCACGCCAAACCTCACACTGTCATTAAAACTAAAGCAATGATCTATAGAATAATATTATTGGTTTCCTTGTCTGCCCTTGTCTGCTCTTGCAAGAAAGAAGGGGCGCTTCCCGAGTATAATGTCGACCCGGTAGTTACTGCCTACCTTTACCCGGGCAAAGCACTCACCCTGCAATTGCAGCATCAGCGATCAACGTCGTCCCAAACTTTTTCCAGCCCTGCCCTCGATTCGTTGGATATAACTATAACAGCTGGTGATACTCTTTATCACCTTACTCCGGCCGGGAACGGCAACTATACGGATACTACCTTAATTGTGAAGGCAGGAGTTAATTACAAGCTTAATTTCAAGTACAATGAAAAGTTCGTCACGGCAGCTACTATTGTGCCATCAAAGCCGGATAGTTTTACGCTTTCGGCATCAGAAATTTCATTTGCACAAATAACCAGCTCAACAACAAAATTTCCCCCGATTGGCCAGGCAGAACCAGTAACCCTTAGCTGGAAGAACAGCGATGCATCATACTACCTTACAGTCGTGGAAAATATCGCAAATACCCTCGTTCGAACGGACCTGACTGTTGATTCCACCGATACAACATTGGTATTCAGGAATAGGCCGGTTCAAACGTCGGGTGATGAATTGAATACCCGAAGTTTCAAATATTTCGGGAAGCATCGCATAGTTTTGTTCCACATTAACCCCGATTATGCATCTTTGTATAATAAAAGCAACAATAACTCCCAAAATCTTTCCACACCATCAACCGGCATTACAAATGGAGTTGGAATATTTACCGGTGTTAATTCAGATACTTTATTTCTTCAGGTAACTAAAGAGTAACCTACCCGGTAATATGACAAAATCAGTAAAAATGCGAAATAGAAAATGGATAATTCCGGCAGCACACTTGTTGGGTTGGGTCCTGTTTTTTTCCATCCCATTTTTTTCGCATAGCAATCAGGGCAATGATTTTATGCACCTCCCGGGGCAGCCTGCGTTTAATCAGGTTCCCGGTAATTATCCGGCACCCATGCCAGATAGTTCAACGGGCTCCGCACTATTTGCTCCGCACCCTCAAATGTCTCACCCCATGCCCGGATGGGATACTTTTTTCTATTTCGAATTGATAGTAGACGGTCTGCTGGTAGTGATCTTTTACCTCAATATATTAAAAATAGCACCTTTTTTTGTCACGAAAAAATTCTACGCCCGGTACGCAGGCATACAATTCTTCATCGGTGTGGCGTTTTATTCATTGGTTAGGCTTGTTGCTGTAATAGTCTTGCCCTTTGGCAACAAATTGCCCGTTGGTATGCACGTCTTTAACTATAGTATTATTGTGTTGGTGAGCCTGTGCTATAGTTTGGTGAGCGAGAATATGAGGGTGGAAAGAATGCAAAAAGATAAAGAAAACCAAACCTTGAGAACCGAGTTATCATTCCTGAGGTGGCAGATAAGTCCACACTTCTTATTCAATGTGCTCAATAACATGGTATCGCTTGCCCGCATCAAGTCCGAAAAACTTGAAGGCATGTTATTGAACCTCTCCAGTCTTATGCGCTACATGCTTTATGAAAGCGAAAGTGATCACAAAGTTTCTATTGAGATCGAAACAGAATATTTGCAAAGCTACATTAGCCTTCAAAATTTGCGTTTTGGCAACGACGTATTGGTGACATCAAATATAGCTGACGCGGAAAATGCGGGGCGCCAATATGTTATTGAACCAATGCTGCTTATTCCATTTATAGAAAATGCATTCAAACACGGTATAGGTTCCATAGAAAACCCGGTAATTGATATAAGGCTGCATTTTGACAATAGCATGTTGATTATGACAGTGAGCAACAAATATAAGGAGGTGCCGAATGAAGAAAAGGATGCAACAAGTGGTATTGGACTTACCAATGTAAGGAAACGCTTAAATTTGCTGTATCCCGGCAAACATTCCCTGTCCATTTCCAGGAACAATGGGTGGTATAGTAGTACTGTGAAAATAGACCTTTCGTAATATGAACTGTATAATAGTTGATGATGAGCCCCTTGCGCTTGATTTACTGGAAGATTATATCATTAAGGTCCCGTTCTTAAAGTTGATCAAGCGCTGCGCGAATGCAATTGATGCCATCGAAACTATTCGCTCCAACCAAATTGACCTCGTATTTTCCGATATTCAGATGCAGGGCCTCAGTGGAATACAATTGATAAAAAACCTGTCCACAAAGCCCATGTTCATAATGATTACGGCATATAATGCCTATGCGTTAGAAGGCTACGAACTGGATTTGGTCGATTATTTATTGAAGCCAGCACCATTTGAACGTTTTGTGAAAGCTTGCTATAAAGCACTGGATAGATACAATTTACGGCAAAAGGAGCCTGCTTTGTCCGATCATGTTTTTTTTCATGCCGACTATAGCCTGGTAAAGGTTATGCTTGATGAAATTTCATACATTGAGGCAATCAAAGACTATGTGAAAATTCACTACACAAACGGCAGGCAGCCATTCCTTGTGCGGCATAGCATGAAGGGAATAGAGGATGTACTTCCGCTATCGAGATTTGCCAGGATACATAAATCTTATATAGTAAATACAGCTTGCATTACAGCCGTCCGCAAGAACAGCGTCTTCCTTAATGATTTTGAATTGCCTGTAAGCGAACAATACAAGGAAGTCATTTCGCAAATAACCAACATGAAGCTCTGAAAAGCAGAAACTGGCCCGATTTTGAGGCGAAGGTCCGTGTGGCCGCCTAACAATCTAGCACTAAAATCCGCCTTGAAAGGGCAAAATTCTTTAGCACGCGGCACCGCCCTCCGTAACCGGTATCCTATTTCAAACGCGCCCTGAAGGGGCAAAATCACTTAGCACAAGGCAACGAACTGTGTAACTTCAGCAGATTGCCCCCCCCCCCCGTTAAAACATATCAACTGGCGCGAGTTTGAGGCGTTGGCTTGTGCAGTCGCCAACTCAGCCTGTCCCGATTTTCTCATCGGGATGTCAAGCTAGTTGAGCCAGTTTATAAACTGGTTTTACTACTCACTCTCGTCCCCGTTTGTAACGCGGATGCTCGGGCAGGGCGTTTGTAACGCCCGTCAATGTTCATTCAAACTACCTCTGATCCCATCC
>CANCOG010000474.1 GCA_947379685.1 Flavipsychrobacter stenotrophus
TATGCATATAATCTTGCAAACGACCACGTTAATATTGTTAAAAAGGCCTTCAATGTATCTTCCGTGGAGCTGTATTTGAGAGACCAGGCTGGCGTTGCCCCTTCAGAACCCGGTGAATGGGTATTCCCGCTGGACACGGCAAACTATAAGTGGAACCGTGACAATTATGGCCCGATAACCATCCCCAGGGCTGGTGTAACAGTAGCCCTCACGGCCCAAAACATAGCGCTTTACCGCAGGTTAATTGGTAAGTATGAAGGCAATAAGCTGGAAGAACGAGATGGTAAGTTCATCATTAATGGTACCCCTGCTACATCCTATACTTTTAAGATGGACTACTACTGGATGATGGGCGACAACCGCGATAATTCCCTCGACTCCCGTTATTGGGGCTTTGTTCCGGAAGATCACATCGTGGGAAAAGCCTGGTTAGTATGGTTTAGCTATGGCGAAAGCCCCCTTTCCGAGATCCGCTGGAACCGCCTGTTTCGCGGGATGAATGCACTTGCAAAATAGTTGGGGTGCACAATCTGTTTCTATTGCTTTCCTTTTTATCTCTTGTCTTGCCGAATTTGCATTCCGGTTCGTGCATCGAGTATAAAATCTAACCATCCGCCAGGTGGATCCCATTCACCTGCTCCATAAATTTTATTGTCGTTAATCGATTCAACAATTACACCATCTATTCCTAAAACCTCGCTGATCCATAGAATTTTTCCTGATTCAGTTACTGCTGTTAGTTGGTTTTCATTTGCAATATAAAAAACACCATCATTGTTAAGTATGTGTCCAAAGTAACCGCTCATTGCCAAAGTCAGCAATTGCTTTTTTTCACCCAAATCAAACAGGTAACAATTTTGTTCATGACCAATTGCCAGTGTTTTGCCTGACAATAACACCTCCTTAAATGGACTACATTTTACATCATAACGAATCTCAAAGACATAAGATTCGACTTCCAAATAAAGCAATAGATATTCGCACCGTAAAAAATGAGACTTCGCTTCCGACGATATTATAATTGGTTCCTGCGTCATTCCCGCTGTATTATCTGAAAATGTATAATACATAATATTTATATATACTTAGATGATGTTTCTAAAGTCAGGAAAGATGACAGACAAAACATAAGAAAGCGATCTTCAAAATGATTCATTTTATAGATTTATATGAACCGTTTAGAAGATAATAGGTATTGTGTCATTTGAAATTCAAATTTAGCCCTTTTCTGTCTGCATATTTAGGAATGAATCAATTTCTTTGGCCATCCTTTTACAAAAACCCCGCCAACTACCTGTTTTCAAATGATCACCCTGCCAGCTGTTTAATCGACAGCGCCCACTTTGCCACCAACTCAGCGTTACTGTTCAGTTAAATCTCTAAAACTCCAGGCGACAATTCAAACACCATCAACCCCTTCGCGCCATCTGCTTGCTCCATTTAATTCCCAATAGATCTCCACTAAACTCTGCGTATAACTCTGTACTGCGGTTAAAATTTCACATGCAATTATTTTAAAATAAACCAATCACATTAAACAAAAATCACTTGCATGCTTTCATTTTTTCACATCTCACAATTGACCATCAATAATTAACTAACTAACATTTAAATAGACTGGTTTATCCACATTTTTTTTGTACATGGTGTGCCGGAAAGTGTACCACCATGTGCCGAAAAGCGGCACATCATGTATTTCCAAAAAACGCCTTTTCCAAAACCAACCCACCTTTGTGTCGTAAAAAAACGCGACACCATGCAACAAACAATCGATACTACTGCCAGTACTTTTGAACTAATAGCCCTCAACATCTGCACCCAGATCATCGCCTTTCAGGAATCCATATCCAAACGCGAATCAGGCTTGCGCTTCCCCACCTTGCAGGAAACAGGTATGCTCTGCAAGCTCATCAACTGCCTGGACAAACTCAGGAAACTTGCTGCCCCATTCCGCAACCAACAGGCCATGAAGGGTTTCCTCGCATTCCTCGCGAACGATGATGCAGAACTGGGCAAAATCGTAGCCGAAAAATTCAAAGCCTTTAACGGAGCGGACCAACCTGCCACACAGCAGCCAAACGATACCATTGAACAAATACAGAATATTCAACAGCAACAGCCGGAAAAACCGACAAAAACCTTCCATACCCCATTTTCTAATGGCGAGGTGTCTGTTGAACTCATCCAGGAAAATTTTGAACCCGTAACCGAAAGCGATTTTAAAGAATACCGGTCCAGATTGTTTGAGGTAGAATCAGGCTGCACTACATACGATAGCGCCCTTTACAAATCCGGGACCTGCAACAAGCGCTGGCTGGAATACAACCTGTTCCAGTACCTGCTTCCCGTTGAGCAGCGCGCCTTTATTCGTGAACAGGAATTTATCGGCCGCTTTAACCCTGTCCAGATCGCCAAAATGATCAAAACCCATTTGTTTACGAATAATATTTCCCGGTAACAGCTTGGAGATATAATCAAGGTTCCCAAAAATCTAATCAACGATGCCGTAGGTATCGTAAATTTAGTCAGATTAAATAGCCACTTTTTTTAAGAATTGGTTGGCATCGCGTATTTTTACCTCAAGGGTATCTCCTGAAAACAAACAAAAATGTCGCAAGAACCAAGAGACTTTAGCAGTATCAGCCCATCTGCCAAATCGTTGCAGATGATGAAGGGTTACACTAACATACCATACGCCCAACAAACGGCGGCGCTGATGCAGGGCACTGAAATTTTCGACCTGAATTTTGAGGAGAAAGACTTTTGGTTCTGGATACGTGTCATGCATTTTGAAAGCAGGTACTGGAGTATTGACCAGTTAATGAAACTGACCGATAACAAGAACATACTCGAAATCTCGTCCGGTTATTCATTGCGCGGGCTGGACCTTTGCGCCAGAGATGAAAGCATACATTACATTGATACCGATCTGCCGGAAGTTGTTGCAATGAAGGAGGATATGATTACCCGGCTGCATTTAGCAAAAGATATAACGGGCCGGTTTGAACTAATACCACTAAACGTTATAGACGGGTCAGCCTTTAAAAGCGTTGTAGATCGCTTCAGCGACAGGCCAATAACAATTGTAAACGAGGGGTTATTGATGTACCTGAACACCGAAGAAAAAATAATAGTATGCAAAACTATACACAGCATATTAAAACAACGAGGCGGCTGCTGGATAACCGCTGACATATATGTAAAGCGACCTGGAGAAGTTACCCTACCCCAATCCAAAAGTGAAACTGCCTTTTTAGAACAACATAAAATTGAAGAAAATAAATTTGATAGCTATGAAGCAGCACGTGACTTTTTTGAAAATCTGGGCTTTGAGATAGAAAAAGAAGCCGTACCCAACTATCAGGAATTGAGCGTAATGCCGCACTTGCTGAAGGTTTTACCAGAAGAAGTACGCAATAGCAAGGAGCCCCCACCAAAAATACAAGCTACCTGGATGTTGAAAGCGGTATAGTGCTGCTATCTAGCAGGTATTGGAGCGCGGCAACGAGGAAGAGAAAAAAGTGATTACTCGATTTTATGGCATCGAAAAAATTGAGTTGGCGCTGAATGTTGATGATTCAATAAGTTAGAGTTCGCGTGATACCCGCTTCGGTCCAATATATTGAAGAGTCTCGCGTCTATTATGCCGCAATGGGACGCTTACATGTGTTAGGACGAAGCCGGCCCCTTCGACCAGTGAAGATTGGGGTCTATTGCGGTCCTGCCGATTCTATATTGTAGAGCTAAACCAATTAATATGACTAGCAATTTCAAAATTCACAATTTTATAGAAGTAGAAATCGACGGTCACACGCTCGACTTGCATAATGATTTTTCATTTATCACTTATACCCACAGCATACTCACAAATGAATTGACTATCTACTTTCACAAATCAAAAGGCAAATGGGTTCCCTCTGACGAATTTGACAGGTTGACATTTACCCTATCTAAAATGCACCATCTTAAGATTATTAATCCTAATCCTGAATTATTAACTGAAGATCATTGCTTATCGGGAATTACCTATTATTACCCCGATGACAGAGAAGAAAATTTTGGACTACTTGACCACGAACTACCTGAAATGGGAGATGATATTATTTTTACTTTTCAGAGCGAAAGAGTTATCAGAGCTAATTGTGAATCTGTGACTCTTAAAGTGGAAAATTTCGGCACCCGCTTGGCTTAAAAGTAACTGAGCATTTATCCAGTTAAAAAGTTGGGAAGTGACAGAGATAAATTATCCCAAAACCTACTTGCCTGTCCCGAGCCCGACCTCAAATGCTCCTCAATTGACGAAGGCTCTATTTGGGTTTTGCTAAGCAATATGGCTGTTTCCATTTTGCAATGAATGGAAACCGCGACTTGGCGTAAAACGCAAAGTAGTCCGATGTAGGCCACCCAACAACTTTTCACCCTACCATTTCCCAAAACCATAATAAAAACCGTAATTTTGGGCAAACAAAAAATA
>CANCOG010000475.1 GCA_947379685.1 Flavipsychrobacter stenotrophus
TGCAGGTACGCCTGTTGTGGCAATACTCCAAACCAGCCGAAGATCATTATTGAAATTATGGAACGCCTAATTTCCATGTTGCGCTGATACACTGTTTGTACCTTTTCATTGATCTTCTTTACTATGCCAGAACCTTTTAGCACATTCCCTATCACCCATTCGGCGATTAGGGCAAATCCAAAATAGATCAGCAGGAAGTAGCCCACAGTTACCAGGTACATCAACCACCACGGTGTAGTAACAAAAAAATGTTCGATCATTAGTAGTGCATTGATTTACTATCTGTAAAGCATATTCAATGCATCAAATGTAAGCGGGCACTTTCATGCTTTTTTTGATAAATGTCAAATTTGACCGACCCGCAGTATTATTTGATAATTGTCAATTGCAGATGGGACGTCAGAATTGGTAGATTGATTGAATGCAGCAAACACTTGCAACAGTTGCTACGACTCAAGTTTAACTGGCGGCAGGGACAATATCTTTCAACGGGTTTCTCAACTTCCACTTACCATCTTCCATAGCTGAAAAATAATTTGCGAACCACTTAATAGCGGCTGATGGGAGGTGTGATGATTTGAAAAAATAGGGTAGATCTATTGGTTTTGCACCAAGACTGGCTTTGGCATCAAAGGCGGTCCTGCCAAGCTTCAGCTGCTGCTTTTTCAATAAAATAGTTCGCTCCAGGCCTCCGAAAAGTATATTGAAGTATAGCTGGAATTCGTTATTTAACTCATAGTCAAAGCCTGCGTAATACAATTCGTAGGAATCTTCGGTAATGATAGCGCTATAAAATGCTACAAGCTTTTGGCCGTTAAACAGGCCCAAAACTTCAAAGTTCTCCCCGTATATTTTCTTGAGGGATGCAAAATGATCTGGCTCGAGCTGAGTCAATGCAAATGATTGATTCTCAGTGACACTTTGGAATAAGATGTTTATATCCGCCTTGTATTCGTTTATTTCCTGATCGTTCAATACTCGTTTGTGGAGTTTTTCACCAGATGCCAAAATTTTATTCGCTCTTGACTTATATTTCCTGCTCAATGCGTTTACATAATCGGGGAGGCCAGTCCAATTGACCTCTACCTTCATCACCATAACCTTGTCGCTCCATGGCACCTGGTAATTCATGTCCAGCATCCATTTTGAGATCTTTCCGGAAAATGGGATGTCCTTTAATATTAGTGCTACAGCACATTCTTCGTCTGCGATCTTCTCTCCAAGTGAAACGGCCAGTTCACTAGCTTCATCTTTTCCCAGCACAGAAGAATCGTAACAAAAGCAACAGGTTTCAGTGCGCAATGCATTTCCGGAAATAAGTACCCTGACTTTCTTAAGGTCGAGGAAAAAACGCAGGATACCCTTCACAAATCCCGTATTCTTGTCCATTCTGAAATTTTGCGACGTAAGGGTAAATAATTGAAAATACCCAACCAAAACTGGCACACCGTTTTTGAAAACTGTAGCGTATCTGAATCCAGCATCGGGTAATGACTTTTCGAGGGATGATAGATACTCCACCTTCATTTCAGTTATGCATTGCCGGTTTACAGTTTCCAGGTCTTTACGCACATCCGCAACATGATTATTTATGGTATAGCTATGTGCTTCTTTAATCTTTGCGTTCCTGGTAAATAGTTTTTTGAGACAGGATGATATAAGACAATTGTCATAAGTTACCTGTGAAGGTAGGGTAGCGGAGGAAAGGCGATGCATTGAGATTCTTTTACTCAAAATTAAATGAAAAGGGTGTAGTTAGCGGTAATGCCCTGCGGAAAGTTGATTATTATTTCTTAAACTTTAGATAGGCCGCTTTGCTCAAGAATACAGAATAAGAGGGAGAGCATGCGCTTAATAGATCCAGACATCTTGTTCATCTTTGCCGAGAGTTAATTATTGCCGACCGAGACAATAAATCAAACTGGTAAACATTCTTTCGTCAAAAAAGTCGGCGCAGTTTATAGGTTGTCGATTAAGCTCTGCTAATGTAAGAAAGTTACTTTTTCTTAACGCACAATAATCTTGATTTTTGGAAGACAATGGCGGTTGACCGATTGAAATAACGTAGTTCGCCAATTCTTTTTTCAATGATGAAAATTCTATCCAGAAGGCGGTTTTGTGAGGGTCGTCAAGGCAATATGAATGGGCGTTTTTCTGGATTACCTTGCCGATAGGGAATATGCCTTTTGTGTCAATAGCCCCAATCCATAAAATATCCACCACCATTTTGGGTGGTTCAAAATGCCAGTCCTCAATCAGGCAAAACGTGGTAATGGAAGCAAGAGCTGAATCAGGAATATTTTTATTGAGGGCTTCGACATTTAGTGTATCGCCCGCAGCATATCTTAATGGGCTATCCACTTGCAGGGTAGTGTAAGCCTTTACAGTTCTGTTTTTGACTGCAGTGTATAAGACTTTCGATAAACTACTTACCCACCCCAGGGAATCCCGCATTTGGAGCAGACCCTTATTAGGGAATGAGTCATTGATTACCAATTCCCTGAAAACCAACTTATGCCATAGTGGCGACCCAACAGGTTCGCTTTGTGTTTCTTCTTTTTGCATTCTTTCTTTATGCCACTTTGCTGTCCCTGGATTTCGTGGGTGAGATTGCCCATTCAGTATGGGTTTTTGTTGTGCAAGTACTGTTGCATTAATGCATACAGTCAATAAGAAGTAGGTGAGGAGTTTGAGGGGCATGGAGTGGGGTTGAAATACAGAGTTTAAATATTGCGAATCATAAATTCAATTGATTAATTCACGTTTCCGGAAGTTAGGCACCCAAAGTGCTCCCACCCATTTTTTCCGTTTTTATGTACAGTTAATGAATAGTCGATATAACTTCTGCCATAATAATTCCAATATATTAAAACCGCGAATTTCCCTTTTTTTAAAAAAGCAGGAGGGCTGATTCTGGTATATCCATGACGCCACAAATAGGTTTTTGTGATCGCGTCATATTCGCGATATTTTTCAGCATGATGGCTTGAAAAATCATGATATGCGACAAAGAAAGAATCAACCCTTTCCTTCCTGATTATTCTATTATGAGGAAGGAATTCATTTGTCCATTTCAAGATGTTTGGATAACGCAATCTTTCCAAAATATCGGCCATTTCCTTTTTTGATATATATATACTGTCAATTGCTTTTTGCGTGCTACCAGACGCATTCTGATCCCGTTTATAAACTTTTCTGTTGGGGTCAAGTGCCGATGGCCTAAGCCCTAATAGGAAAGTATCAATTGCATTCAAAGGAGTTTTATCAAGTATTAGTGCCGAGTCAATGGATTTATGGGTGCCTAACCAATATTTCAAGAATTCTTTTACTGAGTCAACATAAGTGGCATGTTCTTGCTGTGCGTGGAGCGGTTGGAGAACGCTAAAGAACAGTAAAATTGCAATAGCTGATCTCATGAAAATAGACGTAATGAAAAATTAGCATTCAATGTGTTGGTAATTTTTAAAACAAATCAAAAGACGTCGTCTATAATTTGGATGGACCAGTAAGGTAACTATTCATTTGTATATTGAATTTTAAGCATTTGGTTTCTACAAGTGAATTTAGTTTTCTTTAATTGCTTGTTCGAACTGAGTATTTGTTATTCCAAGTGTTTTAAGATTAGTAGAAATGTGGTCGACCGGAACATCTTTTTCTTTACTTCTGAAAACTACCGGTCTCATGAGCTTTCCTCTCGGATGCCCATCCGGATAATTCCAAATATCATGATCGCCTTTAGTTCGTATAAAAACAAGGCCAAGGTTTCTTAAATATTGAATGAACACCTTAACTGGAATTTGTCGGATACCCATTAGCAGACTGGAAGTGAAACTTTTTGGTCGAATGAATGCAATTTGCTGGCTTTAAGTAATTCGAGCGGAACTCTAACTTCCTCGGGCTGGTAATATCCTTTTCTAAGTTGCCATCCACATGCAACCAGGTTTTGCTCAAGTGTGCCATTTTCCTCGCAATATTCTAGAAAAATATCTAAGGCTTCTTTAAATGAAACAACTGCTTCCTCCTCACTTTGAGCGTATGACGAAAGATCAAGAGCGGGACAATAAGCTACAATAAAATCGCCTTGCTTATATAGCATTACTGTAACTGTGGCAGATACCGTTTTCTTAACCGGTAATGTTTTCGGTTTATTCATAGATCTGAAATTACGCCGGAAATTTACATTATAAAGGTAGCAAAAAAAACTAAATATTGATGGCCGTGCAAAGTGCATTTTAATGCCAATTGGATTAGGTATTAAGGAAAACAGCCGTTCCCATTAGAACGGCTGTAATAAAATACTATAAAAGACTAGGATATTACCCCTGCTCGTTCATCTTAACCATCGTCAAAATTGTAGCGATAGCCACGGTCTCGTTTGTTTCATCATACACTTCTACCAGCCATTTTACAATGCCCTTGGCAATATCCTCTGGTGTGCGTTTTTCCTGACCAGTTTTTTCCTTTACAG
>CANCOG010000476.1 GCA_947379685.1 Flavipsychrobacter stenotrophus
TGCCGAAATAATGGCCGGTGCGGAAGGTATTGCTACAGCTGCTGCTCCGTTTGGGCCACCAGGTTTGCTAATCGGTGGTGGCCTTTTGCTTGCGGGTGGTATAGCCGCCGCAAACATTAAAGATGATAAACGACAGCTAACGGCAAGTGATATGGATCGTTTGTTTCTGGAAGGAGAGAAGGATGAAGACTTTCAAAAGCTGCTCGCTGTATACAAACCTACGAATAGGTTGAGCTGGAACGAAATGATCAAAATAAACAATAGCGAGCTATACGAAAATAACCGATTGAAGAAACTTGAGCAATGGCAGAAAGAAACTCACCTGGACATGTCCTACCTGGCAGGCAATAAGTACCTTCCCAAAAAGGGGCCAACTACACAGGAAAAAATTGATTACGAAGACTTTACAAAGCTGATTTTCGGGCGGGGTGTACACACAAAAGATCAGAATGACGCTATAAAGCTATTCGACGATCTCGATAAAATAGATAAGGTGCTCGCTTTGGACAAGTCAAGCCGTACTGCAAAGTGGGCAAAAAAACAGAGTGATGAAATACAAAGACAATTTAATTTGGCCCACCCGGACTTGGTATTTCACGTTCCGACCGATCAGGAGATAACCAATGCAAGACTCCGGGAATTGGGCTTACCACAGGAACCAAACGAGCGAAAACCCCAGAAGTCAAATGCTAATACAGCCGCGCACTTTCATTCCTCGCCCGTGAATCAGGCCGGCAAATCAGTCACCATCAACCTCAACAAACCCATGATAGAGCACTTCACCATAAACGCTAAGGAAGTAAAGGAGGGGCTGAATGATCTTAAACGGAGGGTAGAGGAAATTTTATTGGAAATCTTAAACAGTGCAAACGCAATACACTAAACTATGGAAGAATTTTCATTTGACCTGGCCGGGATGTTTGAGCAGACATTCGGCTATAAAACACAGGCATTTAACCCGGAATTTAAAGAGGTAACCGGTGACGGTAATTCTCTTTCGCTGCGCACCCAGCAAGGAGCTCAAGGCTCGCCTTATTACGCCAGCGACAAACTGGGTAACGAGTACTATATGCCGGTAACGCTCACTTACGCTGATGATGTAAATGTTACAGAACCGAACGGCTCGGTATCCTCAAATACCTTTCAGTACAACCTGCAATTACCCTATCCGGTTATTGCGGTAAGCAGCCGGAAAGTAATTATTGAAACGCCGCTTACAGAGCGCAGGGGGACAGTAAAGGAACTCATCAGCATACGCGATTATGAGATCACCATAAGGGGGTTCATTATCAGTACCAGTCATGAATTTCCTGAAGATGAAGTAACAAAACTAAGAAGCGTCTATGAACGGAATACACCGCTATCCATTAAGTGCCCGCTAACCGATGTTTTCCTGCTCAGGCCCGACCGTAGCGGCAGCGACCAGGTGGTGATCAGGGAGCTAAAATTCCCCGCTGTAACCGGTGTAAAAAATGTAAGGCCCTACGAGTTGCACCTCGTGAGTGATGAACCTTTTAACCTCATAGCAATTTCCTGATGTTTGTACTCAGCAGCGATAACACCGTAGGTAATTTCAGGTTTAGTGGTGTGCATGAAGTGCGCATCAACCATAGCCTGCACAGTGCAGTCGTTACCGCGATAATAAAAATTCCTACGATCGCGAAAATCATAAAAAGCGGTAGCGGCAATCCGGAAAAAGTAATCACAGGCAATCAGTTTAAAGAAGGTGATCCTGTGACAATTAAACTGGGCTATAATAACGATTTGCAGACCGAATTCAAGGGCTTTGTGAAGCGCCGGAACATGGATATGCCACTTGAAATAGAATGTGAAGGATACAGCTGGCTATTGCGAAGGAATACGGTCAATATATCCAGGCAGTCAATCTCCGTAAAAGAACTGTTGGAATTGGCTATCAAAGGAATAAATAGTGGCTATACCATCACGATAGATTGCAACCTGGAAATGGAGCTGTGCAATATCCAGGTTAACGGAACGGGCATGGACGTAATCAATGCCATCTCAAAATATACCGATGCATGCGTAACCTGTTGTTTTACTGAACCAGACATACTCTGGTGCGGATTGTTGTACACGCCGGTTGGGCATGGCCAGAAGGTTTTCGATTCCGGTTCAGTTGAATACAGGCTGGGATTTAACACCCCCAGGGAAAACACCTTGAAACAACGGATAACAACCGATGATCCGGTCGAGGTAAAGTACAGCAAGAAGCTATCACGAGGTACAAGACTATCAGAAGTTTCGAATGCCTTTAAAAAGTTTGCCAGAACACACAGCAGGATACTCAACCAGCTAAAAAGCGCTCTTGATCTGAAAAGACTGGCAAACGAAAAAGCGTACAAAATGAACTATGCTGGCTATGAAGGTAACCTTCACACTTTTCTGCAACCTTATGCTGCACCAGGATACCAGGCTTTCATAAAAGATACCAACTACCCTGAACGGGACGGAACCTACATTATTGAAAGCGTTGAAACACATTTTGGTATTAACGGTGCCCGTAGAATTGTAGAAATAGGCCCAATGGTTGGGTTTGCAAACACCCTATAATATGAACAAGAATTCAGCGAATATAAATGCAGGTTTAAGGGCACTTGCGCACAAGCCTAATGAGATCATCAGTGGCATAGTGGTGAGCGGAAGTATTGACACCAGCGAACTTACAATGAGTGTACAACCTTCGGATGATGGTATTGCTATCGAAGGCGTGCGCCTTAATGGAATAGCCGGAAACGGGAATGGGGTTGTGCTTTATCCTGAAGATGGCAGTGATGTTATCATTGGCAGTATTGATGGGCCCGGCGAATGGGTTTTGCTGCAGGCGTCGGACATTACTAAAGCAACTGTAACTATCGGAGATGTGAGTTGTACGGTTGACAATACGGCTGTAACCTTACAGAATCACGACGTACAATTCAATGTTGGTGACAGTGTGTTCAAGATGAACACCAGCAGTGAGAGCATGTTCAACCTCCTTAAAGACCTGATCACCTACATATCTGTTATGACAGTACCTACGCCGGCAGGCACGAGCGGTGTTCCCCTCAATGTTACTGATTTTACGAACCTGCTATCCAGATTGGATAATCTCCTCACTTTATAAGTTAACTCAAAAACGATTAACCATGTCAATGAATCCTTCCACATTGAAAGGGGCTCTGGAGGCCGCTTTCCTGGCCAACCTGAGCGCACCCACCTCGGTACAAACGGCCCAGATCAATGTTATGAGCACCGCTATTGCAGCTGCGGTTTATGCTTTTGTACAAAGTGCAACCATCAATTACACGGCAGGTCTGGCTGCTCCCGGCGGGCCGGTTACAGGCATTTTCAACAGTACTATTACATAACAAATCAACACCACTTTATTGTAGCACCATTCACAAACAATTTATTTATGGCACGACAAATGATAGACATAGGCCTCGACGATAATGAGGACCTGGACATCCAAAACGGAGACTTTACTGCGGTAGAAAGCACAGCCCAGCATCAACGGCAACTGATCTTAAATAACAAGGGCGATTTCAAACAGAATCCAACGGTTTGCGTAGGCGCATTTGAATACTTCGATGATGAACACTTGCAGGACCTGATAAGGGCCGTAAGCATTGAATTTTCGCGCGATGGTATGGATGTTCAAAGCGTCAAAATATCGCAGCAAGGCGTTTTGCAAAGCGAGGCATACTACCCGAATACAACCAGTTAGCAGCACATTTCATCACTCAAAATAACGAAGATCGACGATGGCAAAGAAGATAACCGTCAGACCTAATCAATCGGCGCTGGACATGGTGCTGGAGACATGCGGTACACTGGAAGGTGCGCTGGACATTATGGCTGCGAATGACAGAAGTATTTGTGACAACGCACGGCCTGGCACCCAATATACGATACCGGAACATGCTGCAAAAGATAATGCAGTCTTGTTGTATCTGCAGCAGAATAAGGTAAGAATCGGTACCAGGAACTAATGTTAAGTGAAAAGGAAAAAGTCAAAACCCAAAAGTGCAAAATGTAATCATTTAACCTACAAATTCCATTTGGCAAAACACTGTTACTACGCTGTAGCCGGACATACAATTTCATCACCCTTTTTTAATCTTTAAACATGGCAAGAACAATCGCTCAAATACAGCAATCAATTATTGCTGCCAAAACTGCCGATGCTAATTTAAGCGCGCTTACGAGTACCAGCAATGTTGCCATTTGGCTGTTGTGGACTCATGTTGTGGCTGTCTGTCAGTGGGTCGTAGAGACCTTTTTTGACGCACACAAAAGTGAAGTGACCGGCATCATAGCCACTCAAAAACCGCATACGCTGCAATGGTATGTCACTAAGGCAAAGCTGTTTCAGTTTGGCGTATCGCTACCTCCTGAAAGCGATACATACACAGCAACTTCATCTGATCCGTCAGTTGAAATCATTCAGTATGCTGCGGCTGT
>CANCOG010000477.1 GCA_947379685.1 Flavipsychrobacter stenotrophus
ACTGATCGACACAAGCTGCCACGCCCCGGTTATTGTATCCCACCTTTCGGTGAAAGACCTTGCCGTAGCAAGCACCGTAAAGATCTACCCCAATCCTGCAACTGCCGAACTGCATATTGACGGAGATGGGAGCTACAATTATGCTACAATTACGAATAGTGTTGGTCAAGTCGTTATTCAACACTCCCTCAATAAGCCGACCAACACAATAGAAATACAAGGTCTTTCTCCTGGCCTATATTTTGTTACTCTAAAGGGGCCGATTGGGAATTATGTCTCCCGATTTGTGAAGTGGTGAGGTATTGATTGGTGAGTGTTCTACTGGTCTTGAAATAGTATTGCCACGTTGCTAGTCTAAATAAAGAAAATGAGCTATGTTTAAAGTACAATGCATAATATTAACCCCGTCAATATACACGTAAAAAGAAGAAAATTTGTACTGTAATACTATCGATATGTACACGGAAGCTAGAAAACTCCATTTACTGGAAGAAGTGATTAAGGTTGTCGATGAGGCGACACTAATAAAATTGGAAATAGTTCTGGAAAAGGCCAAGAAAAATGTGTCGAAACCAAAGAAAAAGCCGAGCATCTATGATTTTGCGGATATTTTCTCCAAGGAAGAAGTGAATGAAATGAGAAAAGTTATCCATGAAACTTGTGAACAAGTCCACCCCGATGATTTGAAATAAAATTCTATTGGACACGAGCATTGTCATTGAATTTTTGGACAATAATAAAATCATCTTAGACAGAATAAATAAATTCGAAGGGCTATTTATTTCCTCAATTGTTTTAGGAGAATTATACATAGGTGTTAATCCGGTAACCGATAACGCAAAGCACTTGAATAAACTGAGCAATGCACTGAAATTATGTTCAACGTTAATTGTTGACAGCCCAACCGCAATGCATTACGGCGAAATAACTGCCGCATTATTCAGAAAAGGAAAACCTATTCCAACTAATGATGTTTGGATTGCGGCAAGCGCAATTCAACACGACCTGACATTGATTACAATGGACAAGCATTTTAATGAAATAGATGGCCTCAAAATGGAAAAATGGTGAACAGACACTTTGGTCCGCCTATATCTGGCAGACCAGCTTCATAAACCCATTCGAGAGGTGGATATCCCAATGCAAATTCATTTTTCAGAAATCTAAAGAATAAGGGTATTTAAATTTCAATAAGCCAAATATAGATGAAGTTGGCATCATGATATTGCCAGGATTGCCTATAGCAATATTGATGCTGGTTCAACCTTTCCGTTTCACAACTCAATACACACATTCTTCGGCTCAGTAAAGAAGCGCAATGCTTCCCAACCCCCTTCGCGGCCTACACCTGAATTTTTAAAACCACCGAATGGCGTACGCAGATCACGAAGGAGCCAGCAGTTCACCCAAATGATACCACTATGCACCTTCGCGGCCACGCGGTTGGCGCGGCTTACATCCTGCGTCCAGATGGTGGCAGAAAGGCCGTAATCGCTGGTGTTTGCCAACTGTAAGGCTTCTTCTTCTGTCTTAAATGACTGCAGGGTAACAACCGGTCCGAATATTTCTTCCATATTGGTTCTGCAGGAAGCACCAAGCCCCTCAATGATAGTGGGAGCTATGAACAAACCATCCTCACAGCGACCCGTTCCTTTTACAGCACCGCCACCCAGCAGTATAGTACCACCTTCCTCCTTAGCCAGTTCTATACAACCCAACACTTTATCGAAGTGCAACTTGCTCACAACAGCCCCCTGACGGGTATTATCGTCTAACGGATCTCCAACTGTGAGCTTCTTAGCCCTCGCAATAAACTCTTCCTTGAACCGGTCATAAATACTTTCTTCAACCAGTATGCGGCTGCCACACAGGCATATCTGTCCCTGGTTACTAAAGCTGGACTGGATAGTGGTCGCTATCATTTTGCTCCAGTTGCAATCAGCAAATATGATATTGGGGTTCTTGCCGCCTAGTTCAAGCGATAGCTTCTTGAACATGGGTGCAGCAGTTGCTGCAATATCTCTTCCTGCGCGTGTGCTGCCAGTAAAAGAAATAGCTTTTATCTGAGGATGTGCAACTATCGCCGAACCACATCCCGGGCCAGTTCCGTGAATAATATTCAAGACACCTGCAGGCAGCCCTGCTTCCTGGCAAATAATGCTCAAAAGGTAGGCAGTCATGGGCGTCACCTCACTTGGCTTAGCCACCACGCAATTGCCAGCGGCAAGCGCCGGAGCTATTTTCCAGGTAAACAAATAGAGCGGAAGATTCCAGGGGGAAATGCACCCAACGACACCAATCGGCTGGCGCAATGTATAATTGATAGCCTTATCTTCCATATGGTGGCTGTCAGTGCTGAAGTGCATAATACCCGTGGCAAAGAACCTGAAATTTGATGAAGCACGAGGTATGTCTACCTTCTTACTTAGCCAAAGAGGCTTGCCATTATCATTGGTTTCCGCAAGTGCCAGAGCGTCGAGGTTATCATCAATCAGCTCAGCTATTTTGTTCAGTATCTTAAAACGTTCTTCAGTTGTAGTCAGACTCCAGGCTCCATAAGCCGATTTTGCTGCCAGGAAAGCAGCTTCAACATCTGCTAAATCGCTGTCAGGCGTCTGGCTGTATACTTCACCCGTTGCAGGGTTGATATTATCTATGTACTTTCCGTTAATGGGCGCCTGAAGGTTCCCACCTATATAATTCGCTATATGCGCTGGAGCTGAAAGATTCATACTGCGAAATTAGTGATTTCAGTTGTTCGGCATACCGATACATTTAAAATAGGTTGACCTTACCCGCTGAAATAATCCTGCTCAATGCCAGGCAACCGGCGAAGACTACCTTCATATAATTGCCGGACAAGCGCATTCCCAAGGTTCGAGTATAGCATCGGCTATAGAAAATATTAAGCGATTTTCATTTAACAAACTCTTATTTTGTGCTACGATATGAAAGATCTGACAATCACAAAGGCATCTGGCGAAATCGCAACTTTCTCTGAAGCTAAATTGCGTAAGTCATTACTGCGTTCCGGCGCGAGTGAGGAGCAGGTAGATAATGTTATTCATGAAATTACCGGGAGATTATTTAATGGGATCTCCACAAAAAGGATATACGACCTGGCTTTTGAATTGCTTAAAAGCAATCATGGTACTCAGGCAGCAAGGTATCATCTGAAACATGCGATCATGGAACTGGGACCTTCCGGATTCCCGTTTGAAAAATACGTTGGAGAAATATTACGGAGACAAGGTTACAACATCAGGATTGGAGAAATTGTTCAGGGCCATTGTGTGCAGCATGAAATTGACGTGATCGCCAAATTAAACCACAACCAATTCATGATTGAATGCAAGTACCACAACCTGCAGGGTACAATATGCGACGTAAAGATCCCCCTATATGTCCAGTCAAGGTTTAAGGACGTAGAAGCGGCATGGCTCGATATTCCCGGGAACGAGAAAGTCCTTTTTCAGGGTTGGGTGGTTACCAATACCCGCTTTTCAAGCGATGCAATGAAATACGCATCCTGCGCAGGGCTAAAGCTGGTGGGATGGGATTATCCGGCTAGTGGCAGTCTTAAAGACCAGATAGATGAACTTGGACTATACCCAATTACCTGCCTGACTACACTTACCAAAACCGAAAAACAATACCTGCTCGACCGAAAAATAGTCCTTTGTCAGGAATTAAACCAAAATACTAAACTGCTGGAACATGCCGGTATCAAGCCTCCAAGAATAGACCTTGTTTTAAAGGAAACCTATTTACTGTGCAAACACCTTACAGGTAACACCACAAACGCTAAAAACGAAAATTTCAATCATGACTGAAAAGGCTAACCAAAAAAATCCAGCGATATCTATAAAGTTCCTTGGTGCAGCAGGAACAGTAACAGGTTCAAAATATTATATCCAGACACCGACGAAAAACTTACTCGTAGACTGCGGTCTGTTTCAGGGCCTAAAGGAGCTTCGACTGCAAAACTGGGATCCGCTCCCTGTAAACATTTCAGATATTGACATGGTTTTGCTCACCCATGGGCATCTGGACCATTGCGGATATCTTCCCCGGTTGGTTAAAAATGGATTCTCAGGTCCGATCTGGGGAACAGCACCTACTTTGCAAATAGCGAAGATCATTTTAGAAGATAGCGCAACTATTCAGGAGGAAGACGCAGAGCACGCCAATGCCAAGGGTTATTCAAAGCACAACCCTGCAGTTCCGTTATATGATACTGATGACGTAGAAAAAACGACACCTCTATTTTACCCGCAACCATTGGACCAATGGATTGAAATAGAAAATGATATTCACTGCCGGTTCAGGTATAATGGACACATTATAGGGGCAACCTTTATTGAGTTGAAAGTGGGTGAAAAAACAATAGTCTTTTCCGGCGATATAGGCCGTGAGCATGACACTTTGATGTACCCTCCTCAAAAACCCGAACATGCCGATGT
>CANCOG010000478.1 GCA_947379685.1 Flavipsychrobacter stenotrophus
CAATGTTTTGACTTCGTCAAATATTACGCCTGATGTTAAAACAGGAATCGGCTCATGGACCGAAGAGGCCTTTGTTAACCGGTTCAAAGCATATGCCGATTCAGGCTATAAAGCGCCAACTATTCCGGAAGGCAGTTTCAATACGCTCATGCCATGGACAATGTATAGCAAGATGACACGCGAAGACCTGGCAGCAATTTACACTTACCTCAAAAGCCTGCCTGCAAAGGAAAATACCGTTGTTAAATTCGCTAAAGCCAATTAGGACGTGGATATTCCCTCACTCAGAAATCTGGCACTCTCCTTCCCTGAAGCAGTCGAGCAGCCTCACTTTGAAAAAACATCTTTCAGGGTCGCGAAGAAAATATTTGCAACTCTCGATGTTAAAAAGGAACTATTGTGTGTCAAACTATCAGAAATTGACCAGAATGTATTTTGTCTCTTCGACAAGGCTATAATATACCCCGTGCCCAATAAATGGGGGCTTCAAGGCTATACGTTTGTTGATCTCAAAACTGTTGCGGACGAGATGCTGGTTGATGTATTGACAACGGGTTACTGCCAGGTAGCCCCGAAGAAATTTGCCCTTCTGGTTAGGCCTCCAGACGCAGATGGTGAATTCTGAGTTTTATATAAACGCTGCCGGGGCATAGACGTATGCAATCATTTGTGGGTAATCTGACTTATTTGTTCAGCAGGTCTAACAAAAGTAAAATTACCCGCTGACCAATCTCATAATTGGGGTATGTATTTATCCTTAACTTTGCGCCCAATTTACTTTTATCAGAATGAGTTTTAAAAATATTGTTACCCTCGCATTAGCTGCATGCTCGGTCATTTTTGCTACAACTGAAAGCAAGGGGCAGGATCACAAAACAAAGAAAAAGCACAGGATCGAAGCCGTATATTTCAGCTGGGGATATAATTCTGAGTGGTATACGAAATCAACCGTACACGTAACACAGGGGGAATTTGGCAATGATTACGATTTTGTTCAAGTGCATGCAAATGACCATAAAGGGTGGAATAACAAGAGTGTCTTTAAACAAGCATTGACTATTCCTCAGTACAATTACAGGTTGGGATTTTATTTTAATAAGAAAAAGGATCTGGGGTTTGAAATTAATTTCGATCATACTAAGTACCTGATTTCTGATAATCAAAATATTCAGGTGAAGGGCAAACTCGGTGGCAAGACTGTCGATACCAGTGTGTTCTTTTCTGAAAAGAACGGTTTCTACTATTTCTTGAACAATGGAGCCAACTTCCTGCTATTTAATTTGGTAAAGCGTGTAGGTTTGTACCACAGCGATGACAATAAGCTTGCCATAGACCTTACTGGTAAGGCAGGCATTGGTCCAGTGATACCTCACGTTGAAAATTGCCTGTTTGGTGCAAAAAATGACCAGGGGTTTCAATTTGGCGGCTGGAACACGGGCCTCGAAACAGCATTAAGAGTAACGGTAATGCGGTACGCTTTCCTTGAATTTTCACAGAAGGTAGATTACGCACGTTACAGTAATCTCAAAGTTGCTTCAGGAACGGCAAAGCAAAACTTTGGGACCTATGAACTCATTTTAAGCCTTGGTTTTAATTTGCCGACTACCTGGCATAAAATGAAGGAAGTATCAGCGACAGCTAAGTAACTTTCTTTTTAGTACTTCGGTGCCGAGTATTTCTTTTTGGTTTTGGAAATATATATTATGGAAGCGCAGCAATCATGCTTCCATTTTCAATTGTGTTGATTGCAGCACCTGTGGAGCGGTATTTTTTAAGTTTATTTTGCTTTTTAGGCCCATTAAAGCCTCTGGACCTTTAAATTTTTTACTTTTGCTTTTATCGTTATCTTTAACCCAAATGTATTAGCATGAAAAAAATTGTTACCTTACTTTTTATTGTTGTTTGTGCACAGTTGGCTAAAGCTCAGACCTGCGAAGATTTCGCGGTTGAACTTAAGGCTACCGTTCAGGCGACCCCTCCAAAAATAACACTCGATTGGAAGAAGATTGCCGATACGACGGCATATTATGTGTATAAAAAGGCAAAGACAACCCTTGCCTGGCCAACGACTCCCATTGCGACATTTACTACCAACGACAGTACTTTTTCAGATACTGCTGTTGTCGTTGACTCCGCATATGAATATCAGCTTGTAGGTGTGCATCATAATGGTGCGGTTTCCTGGACAGCGTTCGGTTATATATACGCGGGTATAAAATGCCCTGCAATTCACAGCAAGGGCGGTTTAATAGTATTGGTTGACAGTACCTACTCCGATTCCTGTTCTTTCGAATTGCACAGGTATATGAAGGATGCAAGTGCCGATGGCTGGCAGGTATTCAGGCACGATGTACCAAGGTCGATGCCCGACACAGTAGTAAAGGCAATCATCAAGAACGATTACAACACGCATGCTAATGTAAAAGCAGTTCAGATTCTCGGACATGTTGCCGTACCTTACAGTGGCGACCTCAATCCAGATGGTCACCCCGATCATTTGGGAGCGTGGCCGGCAGATATTTTTTACGGGCAGTTATCAGCAACATTTACCGACGCGTCAATTAATGATGTGGCCTCGCCATATACTTTTACCCAAAACGCCCCCGGTGATGGCAAATGGGACCAAACACAAATGACCAGCCGTGCAGAATTACAGGTAGGTAGGGTAGATGTATCCAACATGCCTGCTTTTTCGCCTACAGAAGTACAACTGATGCTGAGTTATCTGAACAAGGATCATATTTTTAAAATGGATTCTCTTGCTATCCGCAAGAGGGCTTTGGTCAGCGATAATTTCGGTGTATTCAATGTAGTCAGTGCTGGTGTTACGTACTACGAGGCTTTTGCATCATCGGGCTGGCGTAGTTTTGCTCCCCTGGTAAGCAGGGACAGTGTAAGTGCGGTGACCTTTATACCCTCCCTTAACTCTGGGTCTTACATATGGGCTTATGGTTGTGGTGGTGGTTCGTTTTCGAGTTGTGGCGGGGTTGGTGCTACTTCCGATTTCACTACAAACAACATGAATGGTATTTTTACTATGCTTTTCGGCAGCTATTTTGGCGATTGGAATGTTCAGAATAATTTCATGAGGGCACCATTATGTTCGGCAATTCCTGCACTTACCTGTTGCTGGTCTGGCCGCCCTTACTGGATCTTCCATCATATGGCGCTAGGCGAAAACATTGGTTATTCTGCATGGCATTCTCAGAACAACGATGGCAGCAACTATGGCCCTGCAAGCATTTATGGTATGCAGCAGTGGGTACATATGGGCTTCATGGGTGACCTTACTTTGAGAATGGACTATGTAAAGAGAATTTCCAATCTTACTGTTACTCCGGCCTTCCATCATGGCGCAACGCTTAACTGGACTGCCTCGCCTGATGCAAGTGTGATTGGTTATTATGTCTACAGGTCTGACACAGGAGAATACGGAAACTACAAGCGCATCTCCGGCGTGTTAACTACAACAACCTTTAAGGATACTGTAGGGAAGGCAGGTCTTAAGTACTACATGGTTAGGCCAATCAAGTTGCAGTCAACGCCATCGGGTGTGTATAATAATCTGGGCCTGGGTATCTCCGATTCCGCCACTGTTACTTATAATACTGTATCAGTTCCTGAGATCATTGCAAAACTGGATTGTTCTGTTTATCCTAATCCGGCCAACAACTTTATAAATGTCAGCATTAACATAGAAGCAGAAACTCAGGTTACACTCAGTTTGCTGGATATAAGTGGAAGGGTAGTTGCCTCTGCAGTTAAGCAAATTGAACCGGGTGCAAATACTTATACTATGAATGTAGCAGAACTGCCGGCAGGTGTTTACTCAGTGGTAGTGAATGCTGGAAACAGCTCAGTTGTTAGGAAATGGGTGAAATTGTAGAATTAAGTTGTAAGTCTTTGGCCGTAAGTCAACGGGCCTTGGTCGATAGACTCTAGTAAATTGTAGTACAAAAAATTATTATACCGCAAAGCAGGTAATGGGTTGTAAAAAACCTTTTCCAACTTTGCGGTTATTTTTTTAACATTGTGGAAGGTTGTAATTGCCGCCCCAGCTTGTTGATGAGTGATAAAAAACAGACCATGACTAATGACCAGATTGCCGACCAGTTCTCGCTGCTGTCCAAACTAATGGACATTCACGGTGAGAACAGTTTTAAGGTAAAATCTTACAGTATACTCGCTTATAATATTGAGAAGCTTCCTCATGAAATTTCAACAATGAGCGAGCCTGAATTGTTCAGCCAGAAGGGCATAGGGGAGTCCAGCGGCAAGAAGATAGTACAGCTCATGGCCACCGGTAAACTCGCTGCACTGGAAGAAATTCTTGCTGAAACACCTCCCGGCATCCTCGATATTTTGCAGATCAAGGGACTTGGACCGAAGAAGATCGCTGTTATCTGGAAGGAGCTGGGGATTGAATCGGTAGGTGAACTGGAATACGCATGCAATGAGAACAG
>CANCOG010000479.1 GCA_947379685.1 Flavipsychrobacter stenotrophus
GCCTTTATAGCTGGTATTATTCTAAACGGTATCTATGTTGGTGTACAGGTAGTAGCTGGCCTGGCCACGCATTCTATGGCGCTTCTGGCCGATGCCGGGCATAACCTGGGAGATGTGGCAGCCCTTGCATTGTCGCTCATTGCATTCAGGCTTGCAAAGGTAAAGCCAAACCAATCATATACATATGGTTATAAGAAAACGACAATACTTGCTGCGCTTATTAATGCTGTTGTCCTCCTGGTAACAGTTGGTATACTGGGCGTGGAATCGGTGCACAGGTTGCTGGAACCCAGGCCTGTTGAGGGTGGTGTGATGGCAATTGTTGCCGGTATTGGTATTGTGCTCAACCTGGTTTCAGCATTGTTGTTCTTTAAGAATAAGGATCACGACCTCAATACGAAGGGAGCATACCTGCACCTGATGTCTGATGCCCTGGTTTCTCTGGGTGTTGTTGTTGCAGGTGTAGTGATTAGCTACACACATTGGTTCTGGCTCGATGGCGTGGTGAGTATCGCCATTCTGCTGGGCACATGGTCAGTACTTACTGGCAGCCTTCGGCTTTCACTTGATGCTGTGCCTGATAAAGTGAGTAAAGAAAACATTGAACAAGCGGTGCTGAAAATGAAGGGTGTTGAGGGTATACATCATATGCATATCTGGGCCATGAGTACAACCGAAAATGCGCTAACCGCCCACCTTATTCTTACCGAGACGCTGACATTCGACGAAAAAATGGGTGTCGTGCATGAAGTAAAGCACAAGTTGTCGCACATGCGCATTCACCACGCTACTATAGAATTGGAATCGGCACGCATGCCATGCCATGATGAAGATTGCTGAGATTTGACGAGGCTGCAATATTCTCGCCGACAGCCCGAATGGTCAGAAGTTTTACAAGTTTATTGAGGTGGAGTGTTCGTAACCTACTTCAGGGGGCCAACCCAATTAATACCCGTGCAGGTTATTGGAGCACGCGATACCTACGGCATCGGTGTATTTTGTGTTACAATACTATAAACTTGTGATGCCCAACGGCATCATTACCGTTTTATTCAACTAAAAATCCCTTAATGATTCAGAAAGCATACCCAAATAAAAAGCGCCCCGCAGAACGGGGCGCAAATATATAAATATTGTGCTTAAGTAAGTTTATTACTAAGGCGCGATAGCGTAACTGATATTACACTTGTCACCTTCGTCAGTCCTGATAAGCGTAAGGTGGTTAGCTTCAACCATTGGAACTGTGTATTTTGAAGTTGCACCCGTTTTTGATTTCTTCAGTGTCAGCACTACATTGCCTACTTCGTCGGTAGTAATAGAGTACGTGCCTTTTTCATGCGGATTGTCGCGAACGTCTATGTAGGTCTTTTCGTAAGTACCATAGTTAATGTTGTTGTTATTAGACGCAACCATTTTCAGGGTCGAAAAATAATGTATGTAATGGCCGTCATTGGTATTAGACACTTTATCGGGGCATTTCATAGCCACGAAATACCAGGTCTTATCCAGCAGATCGGCCCTGTTGATAGCTTGAGCGAAAAGGCCGGTCGGCAATGCGAGCAGGCATACAAGAAGAATGTTTTTCAACATGTTTTTCATCATTAAAGTTATTTCTTCGGGGTAAAAGTAATAAAACCTGTTAAATATTACGGTATCTCGGGCAAGATACTCATTATTTTTAAGCAAAGTAGTAGTAGAGGGTTTTTTAGGGCAATATTTTTCTTCCTTTTGCTGTCAATACGTAGATTTGGAAGGCACCAGTCCAGCAGATATATTTCCTCATATACGCCTTTAGCAGAAACTTCAATTTCAGAACCTGCAGTATGTCTGCATCCCTTTTCAAATGTATGTATTTTCCGGGCTTCGGCAATGTGGACTCCCCTCCACTTTTCAAGCTTTTAGTGGCATTGCTCCCTTCCAGAACTAACAGCATGCTGTTCCATAAGTCTTCTTTTCGTTAAATTAAATTTTGTATCTTTATTAATTGAGGCACAACAACACTCTCAAACCAATATGAAAAAATATACTCCTCAGTTCATTCTTTGTTTTTTATTACTTACTGTGCATTTTGCAGGAAATGGCCAGCAATGTATGTGGGCTAGCACCGGTGTATGTTTAGGAGGGACATCCAATAGTTGCTTGGGGTACGCCGTATCTCCTGACCATTTGGGAAACATGTACTCTGTTGGCGCCTTTTATGGTGATTCAATGGTTATCGGTTCAGCTGGAATTCGAAATACAGATGCAACAGGTTGCGATATTTTTGTTGTTAAATATGACTCTTCAGGTGGATTGATTTGGCTTAAGAAATTCGGTGGAATGAATAATGACCTATGTTATCATGCCGTATCAGATGCAATCGGGAACCTTTACATACTTGGTAATTTTCAAGCTGGGATCGCATTTGGCGCATCAACGTTTTCAACAGTTAGTTGGCATGATTTGTTCATTGCCAAGCTGGATCCCAATGGAAATGTTTGCTGGGCGAAGCATATAAAAGGTAAACCAGGCACATCTCCAGAGTCAAGCGGTATTGCTCTGGATAACAGTGGCCATTTATTTGTCGCGGGCCAAACTGACGATACACTGACATTTGATGCCACACATACAGCAAATATTAACCTGCATGGAATGTTCCTGTCCAAGTATGATACATCAGGAAATGTGCAATGGGTAACGACCTCAAATGCCCAGCAACCAAATCATATCGCGGCAGATAATTTTGGGAATATTTTTGTAACGGGCAATTATCAGCGCGATACAGTTCGTTTTGATAATATTTACCTAGCTGGTTCTTTCACTAATTATTGTGGTTTCCTGGTAAAATATAATGGCTTAGGGAGTGCGGTTTGGGCTAAAAGTGAAAAATGCAGTTGGTCGGTCAATGTATCAAACTTGATAACAGATGTGTATGGAAATGTAATTAATTCTGGCGTTTATTATGGTTCGACTTTAAATATTGGTTCCGCAATTTTCCCCAATCCAGATACAAATACAGTAGATATATTTATTGCAAAGTTTGATTCATCCGGGGGTGCCCTTTGGGTAGGGAATGGCACTGGCCCAGGGCCCGGTGATAATCATCCATTTGGCATCGCATCCGATGGGAATGGAAATGTTGTCGTCTCAGGTCGTTGCGATACATCATCAATTACTTTCGGAACACATTCTGTATCACACACCAGTTCCTTTATAGTAGAATATAATGGAGCGGGAAGTGTTTTAAGGCTTTGGAAGCCTGATACTGGTTATCTTGAGCCTGTAGCGCTTGCAATTGACAATACTGGAAATCTATTGGTTGCTGGAGATACCGGACCACCATTGTTGAAAATGGGGGCGGTTACGGTTACATTTCCCTCTTTTTCAAATTTTGGTCTGCTTGTCGCAAAATTTAACCGTTCGCCCCTGGAAATTGTGCAGCCCATTAAATCGGAACAAAGTATAACATTATACCCAAGTCCAGCCCGCAATACGCTAATTGTTGCAGATGACGTGCCTGTTAGATTCATTACCATTACAAATTATACTGGGCAAATATTTTATTCGGGAGGGTTCAGTTCAAACAAAATTCAGTTGGATATTTCGAATCTCCCATCCGGCAACTATTTAGCAACCATAAATGGGGCTTTCTATAAATGGTTTACAAAACTATAGCATGTATCTATTGTGAGGCTCTTTTTTGCTTGTTTGTGACACCGAAATTAGCAGCGAATCGACTTAATACACAATTGTAAAAGCGATTGTTTCAGAATGAAAATGAAACTTAGAATAAAGAAAAATGCCAATATGTTGGTTTGATAAAACGGTTTAAACTATAGTCTAGTCTTATGACCAATGGGTAATTTGTTCCAATATACATACGTCGTAGCCTGATACCGCTAATCACAGTAAAGAAATAGAATCGACAATCAAACGGCCTAATCGAAGTAGCTACCTGGCAGGTTAAATTGGTGGTTTTAGATTGCTGATTAATTCTCTTATTCTAGTTAAGCAGTCTGAATGCGAAATACCTAAATACTACCACTTTCCACCGCTTATTCGTAACTTTGCAGCCAAATTAATACTAATTTAATATAAGTATGTCTTATTCCCTAAAGAATAAAGTACGTTTGGTAACTGCCGCATCGTTGTTCGATGGTCATGATGCTTCTATTAATATTATGCGCAGGGTGATGCAGGCCAGCGGTGCAGAGGTGATTCACCTCGGTCACGACCGCAGTGTGCAGGAAGTGGTAGATTGCGCCATACAGGAAGATGCCAACGCAATTGCCATTACTTCGTATCAGGGTGGTCACGTAGAATATTTCAAATACATGTACGACCTGCTGAAAGAAGCTGGCTGCGGGCATATAAAAATATTCGGCGGTGGCGGCGGTGTTATTCTGCCCGATGAAATTAAGGAACTGGAAGACTACGGTATTACCCGTATTTATTCGCCCGATGATGGTCGTAAAATGGGCCT
>CANCOG010000480.1 GCA_947379685.1 Flavipsychrobacter stenotrophus
CTTTTTGGTACGTCTAAACTAGTGATCGATAACATGGATGCAGGAATGCTCTATGGGAAAATAAAGAAAATAATATCTGTAAACATAGTTTACTTCGACCTCGGGCATGGCGCAGACTATATTTACCACGGCGGCACTAACTTCATCGGGGTAAACAAAAAAGACACCCTTACACTTTCCAAACAGGAACAATTAGTATACCATACAGAGCAAATCGCCCGCATCTATCCTGAGTACTACATTATAAAGGTCAATCAGTTTGATAACACATCGAAAAACACTTTAGATGAGTGGATCAATTTCCTGAAAAATGAAGAAGTAAAGGAAGGTTCAAAAGCCAAGGGGCTCAATGAAGCCAAAGAAAAACTGGACATACTCAAACTTTCGAAAGAAGAGAAACGGGAATATGACAGATACATCGCCAATTGGCGAGATTCCGAGAGTGCCATGATTTCCAATTTCATTGCCGGTGAACTGAAAGGTGAAGCCAATAAACAAAAGTTCGCCGAAGAATTCGCTGAAGAAAAAGTGAAAGAGGGAAAAATAGAAATTGCTAAAAATTGTCTTAAAAATGGCATAGACATTTCACTGATCGCTCAGATAACGGGGCTAAAAGAAGATGAAATCAGGAATTTAATGTCATAGCCTGCCCAACGCTCAAAATCGGCTTGTGGAAAAAATTGGCGAGGAAAATCAGTTCAAAAAATCTTCGCAAATCTGTAACCTCCCTCCAACTACCCTCGTCTTAGGTTGTATAACGTTTCGCGAATCGTTCTTTCGTTATAAATTATTCAACCTTAAAAACAAACATTATGGGACCAGAAGTAATAGTTGCCACCCTAGTACCACTTTCATTCTTCGCCCTGGTATTCGGCATTATATATACACGCAACAAAGAAAACATGGCACTGATTGAAAAAGGTTTCAATCCCCGCCAGAACCAGCAAAGCTACCGCCCTAGGCCATTCATTAACCTGAAGTATGGCTTACTGCTCATTGGCTCTGGTATGGGGCTGCTCGGCGCATACCTTATAGATAGTTTCTTTTTCCACCACGCTATGCAAACCACAAATGGAGTTATTTCCGTTAGTGACAGCGGCAATCCTGCCATTTACTTCGCACTAATTGCAATAGGCGGAGGCATCGGGCTGGTCCTCTCTTACGCCATTGAGAAAAAAGAATGGCTCGACAAGAAAACTGAAGAATAACTTTTGGGACAGTAGAAAATTAGTCGCACTTCAAAACACCAATCAATAAGCCAAAAATATCATTTTTGCCTTATCCACCTTTGCGGCTTTGCAATTACCCATGCCGAATCCATATCGAATAAACTGTAAACCGCGCCTTGGCGTCTCTGCGCGAACCTCTAATCAATTAAATTGCCATTGTAACGACCGAGTTTTACTCCAAATTCACCTCATATATTTTTATTTTAGCAAGCCCTCTCTCAAAAGATATCCACCAAAAACCACACTAAAAGTACCTGAAAACCGCCATGGTAAAGGGTTCGGTTATTGCGGAAATTGTGGATATCTTCTTGTCATGTTTTGACGCTGCTGTGCTATTTTGACCTACTTTTGACCTGTAAAATAACGATATAAATAATAGAATTATGGCAGACGATAAACTGAAGGTGCTGAAACTGGCGATGGATAAGATTGAAAAGGACTATGGCAAAGGTTCTGTGATGATGCTGGGCGAAAAAGGTCACGAACCCATGGAAGTGATCAGCACCGGCTCCCTGGGACTCGATGTTGCTCTGGGCGTTGGCGGCCTTCCCCGTGGCCGTATCATTGAAATATACGGACCAGAATCTTCCGGTAAAACCACAGTAGCTATTCACACTATTGCCGAAGCACAAAAGAAAGGTGGTATCTGCGCTATTATCGATGCGGAACACGCTTTTGATTCTGGTTATGCCCGTAAATTGGGTGTAGATGTTGATAGCCTTATTATCTCTCAACCAGACTATGGTGAGCAGGCACTTGAAATTGCAGATAGGCTTATCTCTTCCGGCGCTGTTGACGTGGTGGTAATTGACTCCGTTGCAGCATTGGTTCCAAAAGGCGAACTGGAAGGTGAAATGGGAGAAAGCAAGATGGGTTTGCAGGCAAGGTTAATGAGCCAGGCATTGCGTAAACTCACCGCAACTATTTCCCGTACAGGCTGCTGCTGCATATTCATTAACCAGCTCCGTGAAAAGATCGGTGTTATGTTCGGCAACCCCGAAACAACAACCGGCGGTAACGCACTAAAATTCTACGCCTCTGTGCGTTTGGATATCCGCCGTATCAGCCAGATAAAGGATGGCGATGTAGCCAACGGTAACCGCACACGTGTAAAAGTGGTAAAGAACAAAGTAGCACCACCATTCCGCCAGGTAGAGTTCGATATCATCTTTGGTGAAGGTATCAGCAAAGTAGGCGAGATAGTAGATATGGGTGTTGAACTCGGCATCATGAACAAGAGTGGTTCGTGGTACAGCTACAAAGATGGTAAGATCGGCCAGGGCCGCGACTCCGTAAAACAATTCCTCCACGACAACCCCGAAATGATGGCCGAAATCGAAGCCCGCATTCGCGAACAACTGCAGGTTGTCGCCTAACCTAGACTTAGTAAGTGCCCCATAAACTGATAATCCCCCGGCTTGCTTGGGGGATTATTGTTTAGTGAATACATAAGATAAAAGGCAAAGAGAGTTTACAAAACTGATCACAATGCCATTATCTATTTTGGGTTTCTTTGCGGCATTGCAAATACTCCTTTCAATCCATCTTGAATAAACTAGGGACTGCGCCTCCGCGTCTTTGCGCGAAACCTTGAAGAACTAAAAAGGCAAATCCTCAAAGCTGACCTCGTCAAAAATTCCATTTCAAACCCTGCCAAACGCTTAACTTGCACCTTTTAGCAAAAAATGAAAATAGCCATTATAGGTGCTGGAGCAGCAGGGTGTTTCGCGGCAGCAAACATCCCTTATCGCGAAGGACAAGAAGTAGCCATATTTGAAAAAATGGGCAAGGTCCTCCAGAAGGTCAAAGTATCTGGTGGTGGCAGGTGTAACGTAACCCATGAATGTTTTGAAGTCCCCGAATTACTCACCCGCTATCCGAGAGGCAAGCAACTATTACGCAAATCATTGTACCAATTTACCCCGGCCGATACCATTAGCTGGTTTGAACAACGTGGGGTTCAGCTAAAAACTGAAGCCGATGGTCGTATATTTCCGGTCTCCGATGATTCGCAAACCATTATCGATGCAATTTGGCAGGAGATGATGCAACAAAAAGTCCAGGTATATTACCAAAAATCTGTCACAGCAATTCATAAAGAAAACGACCGCTTCAACCTGCAGTTTGCCGATGGCACCAATTATGTTCCTGACAAAATCCTGATTACAGCCGGTGGTTTTCCCAAAGCTGATCAATACAACTGGCTGACTGCAATGGGACACACTATTCAGCTACCTGTCCCATCCCTGTTCACATTCAATATACCCGGCAATAAGGTTACCGAACTAATGGGAGTAAGTGTACCCAACGCAACCATAAAAATCACAGGTAGTAAGATCACTCAGTCTGGCCCGTTACTGATTACACACTGGGGTATGAGCGGACCGGCAGTTCTAAAAACATCCGCAATTGGCGCCAGAGAACTGGCCGACCGCAATTATCATTTTACCATCCTCGTAAACTGGCTCTTTGATGTAACCGATATCGACTTGCGCGAGATGCTGCACGATATACGAAAAGAATCCGGCAGCCAATTGGTCATGCACAAAAACCCATTCGGCCTGCCGAAAAGGCTCTGGGAATTTCTGATCGACCAATGTGGTATCAATGAAACAACAAGGTGGGGAGAATTACCCGCCGCCGCACAGAACAAACTGGTGGGAAACCTGCTGCGCAATGCTTACGAAGTAAAAGGGAAGACAACTTTCAAAGAAGAATTCGTCACCTGCGGCGGCATCACCCTTTCCGAAATTGACCCGCAAACCATGCAAAGCCGCAAACACCCCGGGCTTTATTTTGCTGGTGAAATACTGGACGTTGACGGCATCACCGGCGGCTACAACTTCCAGCACGCCTGGAGCAGTGGCTGGATTGCCGCCCAGGACATGCAAAAGGAGACAATTAAAACTCTATAAAAACAGGCACTACTTATCCAAAAGAAGTTTAGGCCTTTTACAAGGACTGGTCTTAAGTAAAATTTTAGGAGATAACCCAAAATAAGAACTTATAAAGATTCACCTTGGCGTCTTGGCGCGAAACCTTAAACTCTTTTTATTGATGGCTAATCTCATCAGCACGGACTACAATTAACCCGCCGCAACACTTTTTCCTCTTTCTTTGCATCGTGAAAGCAGATTACATAATTGTCGGACAAGGCCTTTGCGGTACACTGCTCAGCTGGATGCTGCAAAGGGAAGGCAGGCGGGTAATGGTGATC
>CANCOG010000481.1 GCA_947379685.1 Flavipsychrobacter stenotrophus
CCACTGCTTCTTGGTAACGAATTTTACTAATTCGTCTGTAGTGGAGGCGCCACGATTACCGCCACTACGTATATGGGCATACCCCATTAATACTGCCATTTCCCTGGCAACTTCACTTAACCTATTAAAATCATTGTTGAATTGCGGCAGTGCCATTTTGTCGTCAGATGGCTGAAGTTCCTTAACCACATACCATTTGTCCATTATTTTTAAGGGAACGGCCAGGGCTGGTGGGGTAAACGGCATCAGGTACCCGGCATGAATTATACGTTCAGCTTCGTTCTTGAATTTTGGTTGCTTTACACTAATATTATCCGCAAGGCTCGATTGCCGGGCTTCCTTAATATCTACCATATAATGCTTTCCCTTCTTCTTTGAAAAGAATAAAACACAATATCTGTTGAGTCCCAGGCTGCCCGTCCCTGCGATTCGAATGGCGGCATCTTCAAACACCATCTGCGAGAATCGCGGATTATGCTGCAGCAATTGAGTAAGGCTGTCGAATATGATCAGCTTCGTTTTTTCATCTAAAGGGCGGTAGCGAGTATCGTCTGGTTTTATCAATAGAGCCCCCTTTTGTTTTATTGTTCGTTTAGCAATGAACTCTTCACGGTTCAAAGTGCTCATTTGCGAAAAGAATCGCTTGAACTCACCACGGGCCACCTCTACCTCCATCATCCGGGCCTTACGTTTTTCTATTGTTTCGGTGTATGCATCCATTATGTCATAAATGGCCTTATGCAGCTTGGGGTGCGCAACTTTCATTTGTCCCGCCGCAATAATTATACTCGTCAGGAAACGGGTTATTTCGGGTTCAGGCCCGGCAAGTAGCGCCTCATCGAAATCATTGACATCAAAGTAGACCTGTCGATTGTCTCCTTTATAGGAACCGAAATTCTCAAAGTGCAGGTCACCGCAGATCCAGGTTTTTACTTTGGCTTTATATTTATATAGCTTCGTGAAATCCTCAGCAAATAAATGGCATGTTCCCCGGTAAAAACGAAAAGGGCTTTCTTTCAATGCATTCATTTTAAGCTCAAGTAATTCAGTTGAGGCACCAGCATTGTATTGATTGATCTTTTTTATTAAAGACATAATCCCGTCAGATTCTTTACTTGAAATTGTTCGCGACCAGTTAAAATTAAGTACTTTTTCTAAACCGGTTGTTTTCAGCCACTAAAGGTAAATTCGTTTACCGCGATTTTATGTTTTGCAAACATAAAATTGATAAATAATTAATAGGCCGGCGATATTTAGTTTTAGCAGCAATCCCAGTTATACATAACCCTGGAGAAATCCCTCTTTGCTAAATCATCCGGGTGGATGAAAAAATTTCCAACACCGGAATCGCCCCACATAATTTCTTCATCAGTGTCTATCTGCAGAAGAAGTATATAGTCCTTGAATTCAGGCTTGTCTGTCCTTGGGTCAGATTGGGTAAAATAGGCGTATCCTCCTATTTTGTGCCCTTCTGACTCGAATTTATCCCAGGCAAATTCATTTATTTCTTTTTCAATTTGCGGATATAACATTACAAGCTCGTCAACTTTAAATTTATTAATTTCGTAAGTGAAGTCCTCCAAGCCCCAATATTCGGTTTTAGGCGAAAAGGTTAGTTTGCGCGGTTTGCTAACCGGCGCGTAGTCGTTGTTTAGTAGGTTTTTAGGAAACGCACTTTCATCCAGAATTTCTTTTACCTCATGTTCCTCAAAAAAATGCACTCTGAAATTCGACTGATCCTGACAGTTGTCAAAGTTCATTCCATAGGCAGAGGCGGATTCTGAACATGCAATATAAAATTGCAGAACGCCAGAGGTTGGATAACCAGGCATTGGTGGCATTTCGCTAAAAATGATCTGAGCCAAAGGAAACATATAATTTCCATCAGAATCCTTCGGGTATTCAAATCCGGTAGGGATACATGGGTAATGCCCGAAACTACTTTGCCTGATTTCGAGGTCAATACCGGGTGTAGCACCAATGGTGATACATTGTCTTCTTGTTGGGGCTATTTTGTCCCAATGCAAGGCAAAAGCTTTTGGCACCATCATCCCCGGTTCAACTTCAGTCATTTCCAAAAGAGCTTGATAACCTGTGTCTTTGCGGTTGTTTGATTTTCGCAAGAAGTCGAATAATGCCATGGCGGATTTTTATGCCAATTTACATAAAATTGATCATCAAATAATGGTTATTGCCGAAGCGACTTATTTATCGACCTCCAATGTTTTGTTTCGCTAATTTTGCAGTGCTCCCGTCAGGGATTCGTTGACAATTCATTATTAAAGTGTTATGTATACCGTCAAATTTTCTTTCGAAGATGAAGCTTATGAGCCCGTAACCATTTCTAAAATTCCAGCAGGATATAGTCTATTAGAGGTAGCCTTGGATGCCGAAATTAAATTGCACCATAATTGTGGTATGGTTTGCTCTTGCAGCACTTGTCATGTTTATGTTGCTTCTGGCGGCGAATTCTTAGATGCTCCTTCTGAACGGGAAATTGGCTTTTTAGAACAGGCAAATAATGCAAGACCCGAATCCCGTCTTGGCTGCCAGTCGGTGTTACTTGAAGGGGATGGCATGATAGAAGTTATTGTACCCGATCAGGCCCTTCTGGACAGAAAGTAGCCTGAATACAATTGTTGTAATGTTAGTTTTATTTTTTCTTTTGGCCGTAGAAATTGGTCATAATATCTCCGCTCAGGCAAGTGCCATTGTCCAAAGCAGAGTAATATAGGCTGTCTCCCTTAACATTAAATCTTCCATTATGTGCACCAAGCGAAGTTGCACACCAGTATGTACCTGAATCATTCAGATGGAAAGAGCCAAAGACGGCAGGGAAGGGTGGGTGATATCCCGCGTCAATATGATTTGTATAAATGCAAAATGAATCAGGTGAATAGTGAACAATGTAAACTGGCGCAGTTACCGTGTCATTAAGTGCTTCGTCCCAAACATACGAAACAGCATAACGGCCAGTGTAGGTATCTGTATACGTTTTAAAAGGTGTATTTATTGACGTTGCGGCATTAATGTTAGTCATGCTTTTTTTCTTACATGAACAACAGTAAGATATCAGAACTATAATAAAAATAAATGGGTACTTCATTTGGGGTATTTTTAGTATAACTTTGACTGCGTATGTTTTATTGTTTCCTCTATCCAATTATAAAAGAAATCCTCGACTTGCATATAAATGTGCAAGACGAGAATCAGGCAATCTCTTTTCTCATGGCTGTCTGTAAGTCAGCGAGCCTGTCTAAATATAAATTACAATTTCATGAATCGGCGGACATCTACTGATGATTTAGATTTGATACTGATAAAGTATAAACCCGACAGCAAGGTGCTATCCAGCTTAATAGTTTGATTAAGAACCTGATGCACAATGGTTGCAGTTTGGATGAATACCACCTTTCCAATCGGGTCGGTGATCTCAATGATACATTCCGAATTTCCAGGGAATTCACCTTTCACTGTAAAGGATCCGCTATTAGGGTTGGGCATTATCTGGAATTGGTTCTGATTACTGATCGCCTGCCCAACACCGAGACCCATAATTGCTGCAGTTGATGTGCCAGAATCAGGAAAAGCACACAGGTTACTGGTATGTATGGTTACGGTTATGTTGTCTCCGTTTGCTACAGATGTAGAAATATAGGGGTTTGTCGTAGCTCCTGAAATTGCTACTCCGTTCTTGTACCACTGGAAGGCAGGGGTACTACCTCCGCCTGTGTAGGTAGCTGTGAAGGTAATTGGTTGTCCTGCGAATGACACAGCGTCAGGACTGGCAACTACTGATGTCACTGTTGGGGTAGGGGATAAAGCATGAACAACCATTCCTACCTGGTTACTTCCGGCGGTATTGTTGGCAGCACAAGGTGCCGGATTGTTTCCGGTTATTTCAACCCATACGGTATCACCATTTGCAAGTGTTGTTGAGGTGTAAGTTGCATTTGTTGCACCGGAAATGTTTGAACCGTTCAGTTTCCATTGATAAACGGGTGTCGCTCCGGCATTTGTATCGGCTGAGGTAAAGGTAACTGTTGAACCAGCACATATGGTAGTCGCAGATGCAGTTATGCCAATAGAGGATATGATGGTGTCGTGAGCACAAATAAATCTGATCCGTCCATTGCTATCATCAGCTACATAGATATTTCCCCAACGGTCGCCCTGGGCACCATATCCTGTTTTGAGCAGGGCATTGGTTGCCGGCCCACCGTCGCCACTAAAACCCGCTGTTCCGGTACCTGCAACAGTGGTAATTATGCCACTTGTATCTATTTTTCTAATAACATTATTATGCTGGCATATCAGCAAATTACCCTGCTTGTCAAAACTCAGATCTCCGTAGGTAATATTTGCCGCTGTAGCAGGTCCGCCATCCCCGGAATAGCCCGCAACACCCGTGCCGGCAATTGTAGTAATGATGCCAGAGG
>CANCOG010000482.1 GCA_947379685.1 Flavipsychrobacter stenotrophus
TTGGCGGGTCTTCTTCAGGGCGCTTTACCGACATGAGTACCACCAGTTTCTATGGCTCTCACATCATCAATTGTGGTGGCAATGGCGGTATGTTGTGTGTTAACCAGGATGCACACTACGACCGTGGTCGTTTGTTGCGCAGCTGGGGCCGCAGCTCTTCATTGTTCGTGGAATCTGAAAAGATTGAAAATCGTTTCAATGTAGAGGTTGACGGTATTCCTTACGATGCGAAGTTCGTGTTCGAGGAGCCGGGCTACAATATTGAACCATCAGAAATGGGTGCTGCTTTCGGGGTAGTGCAGTTGAACAAACTGGCCAGCAATATCGATACCCGTACAGCTAACTACAAGCGTATGCTCGAGTTCTTCAGCCAGTACGAAGAGTTCTTTATACTGCCAAAGCAATTGCCTGATTCCCGTACCGGTTGGTTGGCTTATGCCTCTACCATACGCGAAACTGCGCCATTCATCCGCCGCGATCTGCAGATCTTCCTGGAAAAAAGGAATATCCAGACTCGTACCGTATTCACAGGCAATATCCTTCGTCAGCCAGGTTTCAAAAACGTAGCTTGCAAGAAGGCTGCAGGTGGTTATCCTGAATCGGATAAGGTAATGCGTGGTGGTATGTTGCTCGCTTGCCACCATGGCCTCAGCGAAGAACAAATAAGCCATGTAATGGAAAGCGTAACTGCATTTATGAAGGCGCTGTAATTCTGGGTTTGCTACTTGAGTATTGCAAATATCATTATTATTTTCATTTTTATTGAACAGGTGTTGGCCCCAAAAGGTGACACCTGTTTTTTTGTGAAATAGCTATAATATTTGCAAATTGAATGACATGTTAGCAGAATACCTTAACTTGCACACTCTTTGTTTTTTTATTTCGAACGAACCATATGGATTTTTCAGGCATAGTGTTTATAGTTTTTATTGCTTTTTTGGCCTATCGCAATGCCATGCGTGCAAAGGCAAAGGAAAAGAGCGCCGGATTATATGCATTTCTAACTGTCCTCCTTTTCTTCGTTTTTGAAATGATAGGCGGTGTTTTTGTTGTCCTTTTGTTTTGCCGCGGAGAAATCAACCTTAGCCTGGCCAACAACCCTGCAAACAAGCAGTTATTGGTCGATCAGATGAACCAGGCATTTCTCAATAGCCCGATCCGTCAGTTCACCCTCGAACTCTTTGGTATTGGTGGATACCTCCTCGTTCGTTACATATTGGATAGTGTCCCCGAAAAAAAGAAAAAGCTTCCTCTTTGGCCCGACACGGATAACGAGAATGCTGTGTAATAACACTTATTGCTTAGTAATGTTAATGTCTCTAATGCATTCACAACTAAAGTGTTAGTTTAATTCAATTCCAGTAATGCTTGAGGCCATGCTGCCGCGATTATCTCTTGCGGATTATCCCTATCCGGGCAAGCGCTGCTACCAGCTTTCTTAATGGCCGCGTAATTCTCCAGCTATAGGACTGTTCCATTTCCTTTTTTTGCTGAGTAAGATCAAGTATGCCTTTGTTTTGATTGCCAATGATCTCCAGCGCTACATTCCAAACTTCCGCATTGCTGATTACTGAGATGGAAGCCTCAACGTCCAGTCGCTTAAGGCCACTCAATTGCAGGTCTTTCAGGTAAAAAACAATAGAAGGGTCCTGATGCAGGAAGGTGTAACTACAGCCCTCCCGATGAGACGAATTTGTCCAGCAAGGAGCGAGTGAATACAGGTTTCCTTTATCATCAGTCAGTTGTACACGGCGAACATCAGCTTCATTGGCAAAGTCGGCAATATCCAGCCTCAGATAGTCGAAGTTTTGAATGTCGCTTATATCAAATGAAAAGTGGCTTTGTTTATCGTTGGTAAAGTATTGCTTTATGCTGTTTTCTTCGGTTGCGTTGTCATTGTACCAATACACCTGCATATAAGACAGATCGGGAAAGCTACCTGTACGCCGGGCAGCAACCTTCTGGTTATTATGGTCATTAAAGTCAATTTTACTAATGTCAACGCGATCCTGCTGGTGTTCAATGGCCTGAAGTGTAGCCTCAAGGTATGCGTATCCGTACCTGCGGTCGGGTTCCAGGTGCGCGCCTTCAGCCCACTCATTCCAGGCATTGATAAACACAAAGCGCTTGTTTTCAGGTCGCTCGGTTAATGTACGGTTACAGCAATGCTGTAACCAGGCCTGATATAAAGATGGGGTAGAGCCATGCGTGGTAAAACCCTTACCCGGCTTTCTGGCTTCATTGTCCCAATTAGGCATTACACCACGGAACCGGGGGAAGGGGAGAGCCTTGGCAATCTCAGTCCGTACTATTCTAGGGTAACTGATGACCGTTCCCTGATACTGGTCACTGATGATTTCCTGCGTCTTGGTGATGTTCTCATGAACAGTCTGGTGCAACGGGAACTCAATGTTGTCATCAAAACCGAATTCAATAGCATTTACAGCTCCGGGAAAGAGAACCGAACATAAGTAGATCTCACCAATCCCCGTTTCCAAACATATTTGCCTGAACCGGGTGGCGAAGGTTTGCCAGTCTGGCAATAGGTCCAGCCGGTAAATGATGACCAGGGGTTTATTATCAATCCGGATATAGCGCTCGTCAAGCAGGTATTTTTTGAGCTCCTGTGCCAAATCCCGGGCGAAATCAGGTCCGTAAGATTGTTGCAAAAGAATATCCCGGTCCGACCCATCCCAACGCCGTGTCCAGTTTTCATTGGCGTAGCAAAGGCAGAAAGGGAACTGCAAGGATTTATTGTTGAGGAATTTATCTAATGGTTGTTCAAGTATTCTCTTTCGGTTATCGAACATATAGAAGTGAAAGCAAAATCCATAAACGGCATACTTTTTTGCCAGCTCTACTTGCCTTTCTAATATATTGTCATTCAATAAATTGTAGTATCCTAATTCACCTGGAAGATGAGGCTGATAATGCCCGGTGAACTGTGGTGTTGCCTTCGTAACGTTTGTCCATTCAGTAAATCCCTTTCCCCACCACTGGTCATTTTCAGGGATGCTGTGATATTGAGGGAGATAAAAAGCTATCGGCTTCACTTCCCTGTTTTTGAAGGTATACGGTTCACGTTCAAAAAGTTCCCGGTGATCATCAGGATGTGGATATTGCAGTATCTCCGTTAAATAATCGTAATGGTTCATCAGGGGCAGGATAAAGGAATCATAAAGGTAATGTTTCGAAGCGACGACAGTAATAACTCGGGTTCGAATACCAAGTCAATAACTTAGGGTTTCGCGCCAAGTCATGGTGGTCGATCTTCTTATGGCGTATTTTAAATACGTGTTTTTGCAAAGCCCGCGAGGAAAATCCAGTTGATATGGCGATATCAAAAAGCAATATGCTAATGAGGTTTAATACGTTAGGGTGCAGGAATCAGGTCAATTGCTCACGATCCTGATCTCTACACGGCGGTTTTTATCGGCATCGTCTTCCGTACGTTCAAAGGGGACGATCGGGAATTTTTTGCCATATCCTACATATTGCAGGCGACCGGTATCAATACCCTTACCTACCAGGTAGGCGTAAATAGCCTTTGCCCTATTAACGGAAAGTACAGGCTCCCCGGTATCAATATCGTCAGCATCGGGCACATCATGTACACAGCAAACGTGCCCTTCAATACTTATTTTGAGCGCTGGGTTTTCTTTCAGGATACTGTATAGTTTCTCTAATGTTTCGAACGATTCTGGTTTCATAACATGGCTTCCCGGAGGGAAATACACATTATTCAGCCTTATTGTCTGGCCTTCCTTCATTTTGGTCAATCCAACAATGTCTGCCCCGCGTTTCTTGCCTGTATCAGATTTTGAAGTTTTACTTGTAGGGGTTTTGGTCTTATCGCCATTTTTTGCAATGTCAGAATGGCCCGAGGGTGTAGTTTTAGTTGACCGGTAGCCAATTTCGGACCGGGTAATTTTGTTATTAACCACTATGTCTACCTTACGGTCGGAAGGGCTTCCTTCCTTGTCGGTCATTTCCTTTCTTTCAATTTCGCCCTTCCCTACACACATTTTAATATCAGCAGGGTTAATGCCGTACTGCACGAGGTATTTTTTAATGTTCTCAGCCCGCTGCATGGATAGGTTCTTATTATACCCCTCCGAGCCCAGGAAATCGGCATAACCTATAACCATTAGGCTACTGCCATTGATTATTTTATCGTTATATATCAGCAGGTCAATTTTCTTTGCAGTGTTCTTATTGAGGGTGGCAATATTCAGATCAAAGTATAGGTGAAAAGTATCTATGGTATTCTGCGCAAGGGCGGAATACGAGAAAAAGGTAAGCAGAAAAGTAATCGATGTTTTGAACATGGTTACGAAATCAAGGATAAAGTACGTATTTTTTTTTGAAATACTAAAGTTATTTATGAATCAATTGGTTTTACAGACAATTTACTGACAGGGAATTATACG
>CANCOG010000483.1 GCA_947379685.1 Flavipsychrobacter stenotrophus
CCATTACTGCACTGAAGATGATCCGGAACGGTAGAGCAAAGGGTTAGTAGCGAAATAGTAGGTTAACACCGCTTACTACAATCGGAGCAGCCCCATCTTGTATAATCCGTTGACAGGCTTATTGTCCCAGAACAATTCAAAATCTTCGAGACCGGCGGCTTCGTAACTATTTGTTATATCCTGAAGTGTGTATGTTTTTAGTTGGTGGACACTTATTTGTTCGAGTGTAGCTGCTAACCATATCCCCTGGTGCTGATCTACCTTTATATTCAGCGTCTCTTGCTTGCCCTGGAATGTAAGTGATGCCATCTCCCAGGTATTGCCTTTTTTTGATTTGGTAAACAGTTCAACTTTTGGTGGGTGACCGAGCCATACAATTTTATCGGTCGGTTTTACCGGGGCATATTCGGCTTCATTTAAAATGCCGGTGATATGGTCGGGAAGAATCCTTGTTTTGGGCACCTTCACCTCAAACCATTTCTGCAATGGATAATCGAAACAAGCCCCATGCATAAAATTGAATAAGGACTTTTTCAATCCGTCGCTAAACGTTTCATGCTCTGCACCAGATGGGTCATGGTGGACAAGATCGTTATTCGCAAATGTACCTACCAGTTCGTTTTCTCTTTTAACGTCAAATTGCCCTGGGTTAAGCCCAACAGGACTGTGAGCGGTCATGGCGAACTGGTGCCAGAAGCCAGACTGTAATATACCCGCCTGGAACATCTGGCGCACCATCTCCAGCGAATCTATAGTTTCCTGGGCTGTCTGGGTAGGGAAGCCATACATAAGGTATGCGTGTACCATTATGCCAGCTTCAGTGAAATGTTTGTTTACTCTGGCTACCTGTGAAACCGTAATCCCTTTTTGAATTAGTTCCAGGAGTCGGTCTGAGGCCACTTCCAACCCGCCGGAAACGGCTATGCAACCCGAAGCCTTGAGCAGCAGGCAAAGATCACGAGTAAAGCTTTTTTCAAAACGAATATTGGTCCACCAGCTGATCACCAGTTTCCTGCGAATAATTTCAAGTGCCAAAGCCCGCATGAGTGCAGGAGGTGCCGCTTCATCTACAAAATGAAAGCCGGTTTCTCCGGTCTGGGCTATCAACTCTTCAATTCGGTCGCATAACAGATTTGCCGCAATGGGTTCATAAAGCCTGATGTAGTCCAGTGAAATATCGCAGAAAGTACACTTGCCCCAGTAACAACCATGCGCCATTGTGAGCTTGTTCCAGCGGCCATCGCTCCATAGGCTGTGCATGGGGTTTGCAACCTCAATTGCTGAGATATATTTGTCGAGTAACAGGTCACTGTAGTCGGGAGTCCCCACCTGGCCGTGTTTATAGTCGGTGCAAGCTTTATTGTTAATATAATTGACTGCACCATCCACCAGCAAGAACGTCCGCTTCAGGGCTTCTGTAGGGATGGAGCCTTCTACATTACGCACCAGATTTTCAATAGGCGCTTCACCATCGTCGAGCGTAATAAAATCTAAAAATTCAAACACGCGCGCATCACTCAGTGAGCGAAGCTCTGTGTTGGGAAAACCTCCACCCATCACCACCTTTACATTGGGGTAGTATTGCTTTAGCCACTGCCCTATCCTGAATGCAGCATATAGGTTTCCGGGAAATGGTACGGATAAAGCAACCAGCTCCGGTTCCACTAGTGCCATCTTATCCTTCAGAATAGACAAAAGAAAATGGTCAGTGAATGTCAGGTCCTGTTGCAAGCTGCTGTTTAATTCATCGAAGCTATTTGCTGACCGCCCCAGGCGCTCCGCATAGCGGCTAAATCCAAAATGCGGATCTACACATTCCATTACCAGATCGCTCAGGTCTTCAAGGTACATAGTTGCCAGGTGCTTGGCCTTATCCTGTGTTCCCATCGCACCAAAAGCCCACACAAGGTCGTCGGTCTGCGCAAAGCGCGATGCCTCTGGCAGAAAATTCCGTTTACAGATCAAGTGAGCCAGGGTTGGGGTCTTCCCCTGCAGAAACCGGATAACGGCATCAATAGTCTGCAGATACTCTTCTTTGAGGGCCATTATTCTGGCTGCGTTCTCCGAAAGCTCCCCGGTATATTGCTCCGCCTTTGAGAACAATGATTCAAGACCATTTTTTGAAAAAATAGCCAAAGTCACTTCAATACCCAGGTCCGCCTGAAAAGCTGAGATATTCCGGGTATTGAGAAAACCCTTCAGGTATGCCGTAGCCGGATAGGGCGTATTCAGCTGTGTAAAAGGCGGCGTTATAAGGAAGATTTTTGTAGGCAATTTGGAGTATTTCTGAGATGAATATCATTGACCTATTTTGGAATTATCAGATGACTGTCAACCCATCAATCCTTTCAAAATGTTTTCTGTTTAATGTTACAATTGGGTATTTATAGGCTACTGCAGTTGCTGCGATAAATAAATCTGCGATGTCAATCATTATCACTTTGTTCTCCATGCGTTAATGGCTTTTCTATTATTTTCTATTGTGTCTAATTGTTTTTTTGAGGCAACAGGCCCCTTTAATAAAATTGTCTCCAAATCTACCGTTCTCGAGGGCTTGGATTCTTTTTCAATTTCGGCTTTTAGCTGTTTTAATTGCCTTTGTGGCAGCGCGCGAACGATTTTAAGCAATTGATCAAATTCTATGTCCACATGTATCTGCATGACAACAAATTTATGAAGTTTCAGCCAATAGAGTAATTATTGTTCGCATTTTCAACGCCCCCATGAGCATAAAAACACCAAGTTACTGGCACGTAGCTCAGCGATATTCTAACCCGTTTGGATTTCTTAGAACCATGCTACTCACTAACTCTTATCTACCGAAAACTTCCCCGGCCCTACAAACATGAACCCAAGGTATACACACCCCAATTCTATCGCATGAGCAGCCTCACCAATGCCATCTCCGCCGTTTATGTGCTGTAACGCTGCGACTATGAACAGGATTACCATAAACATACTTACCAGCCTGAACCACAAACCTAGGATAGAAAAAAGTCCGCCTACCGTTTCAGTCACTGCGCACATAAATCCCCAAAAGGCTGGCCAAAAATGTATATGAAGGTTGCCCATAGCCTCCCCTAGCCCGGCCCATTTTTCGGGATGGGTAATTTTGGGTAATCCATGAACGATCATCATAGCCCCAACGCCTGTGCGCATAATAAACAAACCCGCGTTTCGATAGTTGCCCAGTTGAGAGAATAGCGCCATTTTGTAATAAAATTGAGCATTAAAAGTAAACAATTAAAATGGTTGGGACATCGGATGACACTCTCCGAAGGGCAAGGTTTAACTTACATGACATCGCGTTGACGACCATGACAAGAGTAAGATAGTAAAAAACATTATTGCCTGAGCCCGGCCACAGCCTTTAAGATATCCTCAGTGACTTGCTCCATCGACTGATTGCCGTTGATCCAGATAATCCGTTCTTCATGCTTGAGTTTTTCAAATGCTTCAAGGTATCTGCGTCGAACATTTTTAAGATTGTCCAGTGTCTCGTATAGTTCGGTCACCTCCCTATTTTGTAACACACGCTGCATAGCCAGTTCAGGTGAAATATCTATGAAAATTGTAGCATCGGGTCTTAGTAAATTGGCGCTCATTGCATTTGCAGAAATTACCCAGTCCATATCACCCTCGAGCCCATTGTAGGCATAGGACGAAAAGTAATACCTGTCGGTAATTACTGTACTGCCTTCTTCAAGCTTTTTGAGGATGCCATAGGATTCATTTTGTAAATGATCCAGCCGATCGGCAACAAATAAGCCGGCAATGGTGCGCTCATCGGCCTTCATTTTGCCCCTCAGTATATTGCGTATGATAGACCCAACAAAATTATCAGTAGGCTCAAAGGTGAGATATGTTTGTTCTCCCGATTCCTCCAGTTTTTTAGCGAGTAGCTTTGCCTGAGTACTTTTGCCACTACCGTCAATACCCTCCAGGGCAATGAATAAATTTTTGTGCATTGTCTACCTTGTTGCGCTCAAAAATAGGCTAAAACCGGCATGTTTTTAATGTGCTATAAATTCACTGGGCGTTGAAATCAGTTTTGTACCAAATTTAGAACTACCGGAAAGTGATCGCTGTATCCGTTTTGCCAATGTGTTCCCAAAAACGACCGGCGTGGCTCACCTTTATGGGGGCCATGCTGAACCATTAGAAACGAAGGTTTGTATATTGCGGCTGCCGCACTTTGAAGACGGTTTTGTTGCATTGGAAGCAGGTTGCCGGATACCAGAATCTGATCAAACAGATTCCATTCTTCACCAAATTTTTCCGTGCCTTCACTACCGCCGTTATATATCGCAGTCCAGGGATTAAACAATCCGGTTCCATTGATACCGTCTTTTTCATTCGTAGCCGCCAGATACTTTGTAATGCTGCTGTCCGTAGGGTTATCATTAAAGTCACC
>CANCOG010000484.1 GCA_947379685.1 Flavipsychrobacter stenotrophus
AAGCCTTTAATTTCTGTTGCAGGTAAACCTATTGTTCAGCGCCTTGTTGAGGATATCATTGCCACAAGCAATGAAAAGGTGGATGAGATAGCATTTATCATCGGGCCTACTTTTGGTAAGGATGTAGAAGCGCACCTGGTAAAGGTGGCGGCAGAACTGGGTGCCAAGGGCAAGATTTGTTATCAGCATGAGGCTTTGGGAACTGCACACGCCATCTTGTGCGCGTCAGAATCACTGACTGGCAATGTGTTTATTGCATTTGCCGATACATTGTTTAATGCTCGTTTTAGCATAGATAAGAATAAAGATGCAATCGTTTGGACACAGAAAGTTGCTGATCCAAGTGCATTCGGTGTAGTAAAACTGAATGCTGCTAGCGAAATTGAAGCTTTTGTTGAAAAGCCGAAAGAATTTGTTTCTGACCTGGCAATCATAGGTGTTTATTATTTCAGGGATGGCGAAGGACTTAAGAAGGAATTGCAGCGTCTCATTGATAATGGTATCATGCTGAAAGGTGAATACCAGATCACCGATGCAATGGATCATATGCTGAAAAACGGCATTAAATTCTATACCGATCAGGTTGATGAGTGGCTGGACTGCGGGAATAAGGACGCGACAGTTTACACAAATCAGCGTATTCTGGAGATCAAGAATGGTTCGGAGCAGTTGGTAGATAGCACAGCAAGTGTTGTAAATTCCGTAATAATTCAGCCGTGCTTTATTGCTGAAGGTGTTTCCATCGTGAATTCTATAGTAGGGCCTCATGTTTCATTAGAAAAAGGTGCTTCTATTGAAGAATCCAGGATCGCGAACAGTATAATTGGTGCAAATAGTATTGTTAAAAATGCACAACTGCTGAACTCAATGTTAGGGAAAAGTGTAACTTACATTGAAAAGCCAAAGGAATTGAGCCTTGGTGATTTCTCAACACAGCTATGAAATTAAAGCTTCTATCGTATGTTTTATTGTCTTTAATTGTTTCGGGGGGCTACTCTGAAGCATATTGCCAGCGGCCTGTTACAGATACCGTTGAGTTGCCTGTTCCGGGTAAGTCGGCCAAAGAAAACGAACTGTTTTTCGATGCGGTTAAGGCAAAGATCCATAACGACAATAAGAAGGCCATCCAATTGTTTGAACAATTCATAGCAATCGCTCCTAATAGTGCTGCTGCTTATTTTGAATTGTCAAAACTGTATGATGATGCCAAGAAGCCGGAAAAGGCCGAAGAATCCATTAAATTGGCGCTTGGTCTTGTAAAAGATAACAAATGGTATTACGAACAATATGCTTCAATCCTTGCGAAGCAAGGTAAGTATGCTGAGGCCGCAAAGATTGCTGGGGAAATTGCAGATAAAGAAACTTCAGATGCAAACTATGCAGCTATGGCTGCCGACTTTTACGAGCGCGCCCAGAAATACACTGAAGCGATTAACTACATCGACAAGGCAATAGTTCGTAGTGGTAATGATGAAGAGATCTTAATGCATAAAGTGCAGATATACCTGCACATGAATGAAATTGACAAGGCAGCTGGGGTTATTCGCCAGCTGCTTGCTCAGGATTCACACAATGGCAAGTATTATAAGTTGCTGGGTGAGTTGTATGACAATAACAAGATGCCTGAAAAAACCATGCAGGTTTACAAGGATGCTGAAAAAATGGCACCGGGTGACCCTTCAATTGAAATTGGACTGTCAGAGCATTACTTGAATATGCATGACACGGTGAATTTTAGGGTGTATGCAAAAAAGGCGATTCTTAATAAAAAGCTGGATGCAGAAACACAGACCGAGTTGTTCTATGCCTATATCCAGAATATGAGTGATTCTGCTCAGAATGCTGAGGGAATGCCCTTGCTGGCTCAGCTATTAACCCAGCACCCCAACGATGCTGTACTTATTGCTTCCTATGGCGAGTTCCTGGAGTCTGACCATCAGTTGGATAAGGCAATTCAGCAGTACAAAAAATCATTGGCCTTAAAGCCATCTAATTTTGCAGTTTGGAGTCGGTTATTGAATGCCAATACAGATAAGAATAATGCTGATTCACTCATAAAGTACAGTGAAAAGGTGATCAGGTTATTCCCAAATCAGTACCTGGCACACTATTACAATGCTGTCGGTCATTATAACAAAAAGGAATATGCTACTGCTGTAAAGGCGTTGAACAGAGCTATAGATATGTTGCCGGAGAGCGACGTGAAGGGCTTGGGTGGTATGTATGGTTTCCTGGGAGAAATATATAATTCTAACAAACAATACGATCTGTCAGATAAGGCATTTGACCAGGCATTAAAGAACCAACCGGAAGATGCAACTGTATTGAATAATTACAGTTACTTTCTCTCTGAAAGGGGCCAAAAGCTGGATGAGGCTAAGGCAATGTCGGAAAAATCACTCAGGATAAGACCTAATGAAACAACCTTTCTGGATACCTATGGGTGGATTTTATACAAGAAAGGTGAATATGCAAAAGCAAGGGAGTTTATTGAAAAAGCAGTAAACGCAAAGGATAAAAAGGCTGATGCGACTCTGTATGAACACCTGGGTGACGTTTGCTTTAAACTAAACGATAAATTGAAGGCCATCGAATACTGGAAGATGGCTAAAGACAAGGGTGGTGAAAATCCCCTGCTCAACAAAAAGATAAGTGAAGAAAAATTGTATGAATAGATTTTTGTGCTGTAGTGTATTGTTATTAACATTATGTTGCACAGAGTCATGCTCATTGCAGCGCCTGATCAAACGGAAAAAAGGCAATATACAGCAACCCACGGCATCCGATTCAACGGTAATTGCTGATTCTCAAAATGTTCGTTTTGCCATTTATCCTCAGCCAGATACATTTGTTGCTCTTGCTGACACAGCAGGGGAAATGAAAAAGTTAGCAGACATTGTAACCCCATTGTGGAATAATAGATTGCAGTACAAAACCTTCACCGGCAAGGCCAAGGTGCACTTTGAGGGGCCGGACGATAAGCAGGATTTTACCGCTTATATACGGGTGAAGAAAGATACCAGCATTTGGATCAACATCTTCGGATTGGGTGGTACTGTGAACGCGGCAAGGGCAATTGTGACTGCTGACAGTTTCTTCATGATCAATTACCTGCAAAAGGAAGTAACCAAATTACCATTGAGCCAGGTTGCCAAAATTCTGCCTACCCAAGTCGATCTTGTTTCCTTGCAGAACCTGATCATAGGTGAACCGCTGAGAGCCGGGGGTATCACTAATGTGGCAGCACTGGCAAATTCCTGGTTAATATATGTGCAGGACAGCAACTATTTACAAACCGCAAATTACAGCAAGAAGGATAGCTTGCTCGAAGTGAATCAGGTGAATACCCGTGAGTTGAATGGCCCGCAGGCCGTATTGAAATACCAGCAATACGAACAAAACGGTTCCAGAAAGATATCGGTGTCAAGAGCTATTAGCATACGGAATGGTGCTGACGTTTTTCAAATTGATATGGATTTACAAAACATCGAGTTCGACAAAGTGCTCGAGATGCCCTTCAATATCCCTCGTAATTATACCGTAAAATAGCAAAGTATTTTTCAGGCAGACAATTGATAATTAGTACGTTATGAAGTCTTATTTGAACTCTTTTACTAAGAATAAGATTTTATTGATCGCGCTTTCGGTTGCCATATTGTTGACTATGGGCCGACTGCTCAAGAGCCACTTTGACCCCACTTACAATATAGTAGCAGGTACTGACTTCGTTACGCGGGGGCAGACACCGGCTCCTGTAGTTGTGCAGGATGGCCAGGGTTACGATGGCCAATTCTTCTACCGGTACGCACTTGCTCCCCTTGATTTTAATAATGATGTGTATGGCGTTCATGTAGATCACCCGCCTTACCGTATTCAGCGTATTGGTTACCCCTTGCTTGCTTGGGTATTTTCTTTAGGGGGTAATCCCGAGTTGGTGCCCTGGATCCTGATATTGCTCAATGTCGTGGCCTTTGCCGGCATTTTCTGGTTCACCACAAGGTTTATCGAATTGTTGGGAGGCAACATTCGTATGGCATTGCTTCCCTTGTCTCTTTGCGGGTTGTATATGTCCCTTTCCCGCGACTTGTCGGAAGTGACTGAGCTATTTTTTTACTTGGGCGCCGTCTACTACCTTTTTCGTAACAGGTACTTACTGGCAAGTATTTTTATTATAGGTACTATATTATGCCGGGAAACATCGCTTATTGCCTGGCTTCCGTTAGCCGGATTTACATTGTTGAAGGCGGTGAGGAAGCAGGGTAGTTGGCAGCGGTTAATTTCAATATTGATTCCTATCGTCATGTTTGTAGCGTGGAAATTCGTAATCTATCTGAAAATGCCGTCGGTGGCGGATGCTGCGGCAGGTTACGGCGCAATCGGTATTCCGTT
>CANCOG010000485.1 GCA_947379685.1 Flavipsychrobacter stenotrophus
GTTATTGTTCAGCGGATGGATGACATAGGCCCCGGTAAAACAACCCGTAACCGACTTTACTTCAGCCTGACGTTCACGCTCACTACGGCCTTTTACATATTGCACGTAGGAGTCTATTGCCGATTTTTGTTCGGGGGTGGTGATAGTGCTCACTAACGCGTGCTCCGGTGCAAGCACAAGAAAATCAACTCCAAAAATTGTGTCTGGCCTTGTAGTAAATACCTCCACTTTCCCGCCATGGCGGGAAAGGTCGAAACTCACAATCGCTCCTGTGCTTTTGCCAATCCAGTTTCGCTGCATTTCTTTCATGGGTTCGCTCCAGTCGAGAGCATCGAGGCTGCTGAGTAGGCGGTCAGCAAATTCAGTGATCCTTAAAAACCACTGACGCATGTTCTTACGCTCTACGGGATGGCCTCCGCGTTCGGAAACGCCATTTACCACCTCATCGTTGGCTAGTACTGTGCCCAGCGCTTCGCACCACCATACCTGAGCAAAGCCCTGGTAGGCAAGGCGGTACTTCATTAAAATTTCCCTTTGTTCTTTTTCTGAACTTTGGTTCCATTGGGCTGCATCGAAGTGCTGCGGAGCGTCGCCGGGGCAAGGGTGATTTGTGTTGCCCTCCTTTTCGAATATAGCTATCAATTCGGTTAGTGGGCAGGCTTTGTTGGACTGCCTGTTGTACCAGCTATGAAACAACTGCAGGAAGATCCACTGTGTCCATTTATAATAGTTTGGTTCGCTGGTCCGCACCTGGCGGTCCCAGTCGTAACAAAAGCCAATATTATCGAGTTGCTCGCGGTAGCGGGCGATGTTCTTTTCTGTTGTAACGGCGGGGTGCTGGCCGGTTTCTATGGCATATTGCTCAGCGGGTAGTCCGAATGCATCGAACCCCATTGGGTGCAATACATTGTAGCCACAAAGGCGCTTGTAACGAGCATAAATATCGGATGCTATGTATCCCAACGGGTGCCCTACGTGTAGCCCTGCTCCACTTGGGTAAGGGAACATATCGAGGATGTAGTATTTGGGTTTGGTGGTATCATTGGTAACTTTATACACCTGGTTATCGGCCCAGTATTGTTTCCAGTGTTTTTCTATTCCCGGGAAATTGTACTCCATATAAAAAGTAAAAAGGTAAAAGTAAAAAGTAAAAAATGCTACCGTGATGCAGCATTTTCAAGGACTGCAAAATTAGCGACAAAAAGCGCCAAATTCCTGATTTAATACCGGGTTATCACGGATTATCCAGCGTTTAAAGGCAGTAAAGCCACCCTTATCTGACCTCAAGTGTTTGATTATTATATTGCATATATCTTTCAGAGAAATTACTGAGTTATCTTTTGACAGATATGCAGACGTAAGCTGTTCAAATTCTTCCAATTCTTTTTCCAGTGCAGCTCGTAGATTTGAAGCTTCTAACTTTTGTCGAAATGTTTTACCGTTATAAACAGCATTCAAAAGTGCAACAGTATTGGTGACCTTCACATCTGTATTTACAATTTCAAACCTTGCTTCAAATTGAGGAAAAGAATCGACTCTGTGAGCTATTCTACTATCGACTCCATCCTCAATTACGGTGCAATTAAGGATGTTGTTATATTCATTCTTTGAGCCTTTGGTATGATTACAATGCCCACACGAAAAAAACAAATTATTCCAATCGAACTTTAGATTCACATCCCCCTTATGCGGAACAAAATGTTCCGTTTGAATTATTGTGGGCTGATGAAGTTCACAGATGTAGCATTTATTTTTAAAGTCTGCATGTAATCTCGTCAGTACATCTTCGCTGTCATATTTGCCACTCTTTTTTATTTGCTCTTTCGCAAGGCTTTCGGGTGCAGGCAGCGACTTTTGTAAATATATCATTACGCCGCCTTTTCTTTTAAGTGTTTCAACTTTATCTGCTGAATTTTTGCAGCCAGTCCGTTTGAGGCGAATTTGGGTAAGTCATGCAAATATTTGTCTAAATGCAGCATTCTTTCCTTTTCAGTATCATCCAGATCCCTTCTCCCCATTAATTGTTCGTATTCTTTCACCTCATTTTTTAATTCCTCCGAATATTGATCAACATCAAAATAGCTTTCAACAATCGCCTCGTAAGAGTAGCCACTCAAATCTTCTGTAACGATTTTCTTCTCCAAATCACAAATTACAGCATTACTTACGGAACTGATAACAAAAGGCGAATGCGTCGTTACTATAAATTGGATTCTCGGGAAAAATGAAATTAAAAACGGGAGTATTTTTTTCTGAAGGGCAATATGTAAATGAGTTTCAATCTCATCTATGAGAACAATGCCCGGTAAGTCGTAGCTATTCCCTTCATGTTTTCTCATGCGCATAATCAATTCCGAAACTATATCGAGCATAGCATAAAATCCGTCTGGTAATTCGGTAAGGCTGTAGGGTGGTTTATTTTTCTCCTCGATGATAAACCTATACCTTTTACTATCAAATTTCAACTTCGCGCCCTCCAATTCAAAAAGTTCGAACAGGCTCTTTTCAAAGTGGTTAAACCAGACATCAATAGCATCGGCCGCAACCTCTTCAGAATCTAATTTTGCAAAAGCTGCGTCAGCTTTCTTATTAAACAGAAACTGAATAAAATCCTTGTTCGTTTTTTCATCAAGATTGTAAAAAGTAAATTCATCCAGTTTTTTGGGGCCGATAGGTTCCACCATGTCCTTATCTAGATTATCCCTTCTTACCAGAAAAAATTTGAATATAAAATTTCCCTTGTCAAATTCAACACGAGTAGCATTGGGGTAATTCAAGACGATTTGTGACTGTGCATCCGTAAATGAATGCAGTAGACGTGCCGCAAAAATATTTTTATATGCTTCATCGCCATATACCCCACTTCCATAACGATTTCGTTCGCGAATGAAATCCCTAACAAATGTTGAAAGTTCATTCAACAACGTCGTCTTTCCACTACCATTCTTACCAGTAATGATCAAGTGTTTTCGTTCTGTTTCCGACAATGGAATTTCGAAGCCCTCAATATTGAGCAGCTTATTAATGACTATTTTGGTAGCAAATAATTCTTCCATTTTTGAGTCTGGTATTATTGCTGCAAATTACATTTTTTGCAGGAGATATACTTGCGATTATGGGCCAGGACCTTACTCTTCCTCTCCATCAAGCCCCTGGAATAGTTCGGCGAGGTTCAGCGAAAAGCCGGGGAGAACAGTTGATGTGACTATGTCGCTAGTGGACAGCATACGGGAGGCGTGAAATTTACCCTCTGTCAATACATATAAAGTTACAGACTGTATCTGCGGACTTACGACCCAATATTCCTGAACTCCCGCTGCCTCATATGCTTCATATTTATTCTTGAGTTCTTTATTGTTATTGCCCGGGCTAAGTACTTCCACAACAATGTCAGGAGCGCCTATACAGCCACGCTTGTCTATTTTCTCCAGGTCGCAGATCACACATACATCAGGCTGAAGGACGGTGAAAATACTTTTGTCGTCTAATGCCTTTTTAGGTAATCGTACGTCGAAGGGAGCTACATATACCTTGCATTTTTTACCATGCAGATAGTTCTTTAACGATGTTGCAATATCCAATACTATATCCTGATGAAAGCTGCTGGGAGCAGGACTCATTTTGTAGACTTTCCCATTTATTAACTCAACACGTTCATCAAAGTGCCAGCTATAATAGTCGGCATAGGAATAGTTTTTGTTCAGATCAATATCAGAGAAAAGCATTTTAAAAATATTTCTTCAAAAATACGAAAAAACATGCTACATCTGCCTCACCCCCGGCCCCTCTCCACAAGTGTAGAGGGGAGATTAATTTCTGCGCAATCGCGCAGGTGTTATTGCAGTATTCTCAACGAACGTTTATTAACACCCTATTTTCATTTTGCCAGGTCTCTACAAATCCGAGGCTAGTTCTGCAAACCATCAAACTAAAACTCCAGTGTCAATCCGTCATACGCCAGCACCATGTTTTCGGGGAGGGTTTGGTTTACTTCATCGTTGAGGCCGAGCTGGTGGCTAACGTGGGTGAAGTAGATATTGGGAACCCCTGTTTGTTGTGCTATTGCTATTGATTCGCTGAGGGTAAAGTGTGACGGGTGTGGTTCATGCCTGAGTGCTGTCAATACAAGAGCCTTACTTCCCAGTACTTTGTCCAGTTCTTCGGGTGCGATAAAATTGGCATCGGTGATATAAGTAAAATCCCCTACCCTGAAGCCGAGAACCTCCAGCCCCATGTGCAATACGCGGATGGGGGTGAATTCGAGTCCGTTTATGCTGAAAGAGTCTACTGGGTTAATGGTATTAAGGGTAAGCTTGGGTATGCCGGGGTAATCGGGTGCGTCAAACACGTATTTGAATTCCCTCCTCAACACTTCCTGGGTCTCC
>CANCOG010000486.1 GCA_947379685.1 Flavipsychrobacter stenotrophus
CAAAAATTGATAATTTAACAAGCTTACAGCAAGATATAGTGCGGCTAGTGGAAAATGGAACAGAAAAATATAGCATTTAAAAAGTAACTTTGCCCGCCTTTTAGTAGCAACGATTGCTGCTAAAAGGATTTATATTTTTATTTGCATACCTGATGAGTTCAATTATAGATAAGCTGGAAGCGATAAACGCGCGTTTTCAGGATCTGGGAGTAGCCCTCACCAATCCTGAGATCGTGACTGACAACAAACGTTTTTCGCAGGTCAGCAAGGAATACCGTAAACTGGAAAGGATAGTTACAGTTTATAAAACATACCGGAACTGCCTGGACAGTCTTGACTTTGCCAAAGAAGTACTCGAAACCGAAAGTGACGAGGAGCTGCGTACAATGGCAAAGGATGACATGGAAGGATTGGAAGAACAGAAAACGAAACTCGAGGACGAAATTCGTAATCTGCTGATACCCAAGGATCCACAGGATGAAAAGAACGCTATTGTGGAAATAAGAGCCGGCACTGGTGGTGACGAAGCCAGTATTTTCGCCGGCGACCTGCTGCGCATGTATACCCGCTATTGCGAAAGAAAGGGCTGGAAGGTAGCGCTTGTATCTGAAACAGAAGGCACTGTAGGCGGCTATAAAGAAGTACAATTAGAAGTTGTAGGTGAAGATGTATATGGTACGCTTAAGTTTGAAAGCGGTGTTCACCGTGTACAGCGTGTTCCGGCAACTGAAGCAAGTGGTAGGGTACACACATCAGCTGCAACCGTGGCAGTAATGCCTGAAGCGGAAGAAATTGACTTCGAGCTGAAGGAAAGTGATCTGAAGATGGAGACAGCACGAAGTGGTGGTGCCGGCGGACAGAACGTGAACAAAGTAGAAACCAAGGTTATACTTACCCACGTACCTACCGGAACGGTAATTACCTGCCAGACCGAAAGGTCTCAGCTAGGTAACCGCGAAAAGGCGACAAGCATGATGCGTACCAAATTATATGAAGAGCAGGTGCGTAAACATGAAGACGAAATTTCGAGTAGAAGGAAGAGCCTTGTAAGCACGGGTGACCGCTCAGCCAAGATTCGCACATATAATTATCCGCAAGGCCGTGTAACCGACCACCGCATAAACATGACCAGCTACAACCTCGATGATTTCATGAATGGGAATATCTCTGAAATGGCCGATGCGCTGGCATTTGCTGAAAATGCGGAGAAGATGCAGGCTGGTGAGACGGTGATTTAATTCGACAATTCGATAATTTGATAATGCATGCATAAAATTTGGATTTCGACTTTCGATTAGTTGCACATAGCAGCTTTCGACTTTATACTTTCGACTTGCTACTTTATACCCTCGACTAACTACTATCTACTAAATACTTAACAATTAACAATTATATGGTTCCTTCTTTTGATTTGATTGATGTTATAAAGACGATACAGAAGCAAAAACGCTTTATCATATTGATCACTGTAGCAGCAGTTGCTGTAGGCTGTGTATTTTTTGCTGTAAAAAAGAAGAAATACAAGGCCACAGCAAAATTCCTGGTGGGTAATCCGCTGTACACCGACCGCAGTACTTTATTCAGAAATATGGAAACAAGGTATGTAGACTATTTCGGTGGTGATGATGACCTGGACAGGGTTACTGCATTGTTGAATTCTGATACAGTTAGGGATCGCATTATCAGGAACAGCCAGTTCCAGATCGTGTACAATTCCGATATCAACACAGAAACCGGGCACAACTTTCTGATGAGCATATTCAATAAGAACTTTAATTTGAAGCGCTCGGAATACAAGGATATGGAAGTTTCTTACATCGCGTACGATTCTGTTACCGCTGCCAATGTGACAAACATGGCAGTTAAGGTGCTGGAAGAAACCTACCGTTCCTACTTCGTATCTGCTAAAAAGGATATATCTAGTTCTATTGGGTCAAAAATGAAACAACTGGACAGCTCAATCGCTGTGCTCACCGACTCGCTAGCTAACATGCGCGAAAAATATGGCATTTATGGTCTCATTAGCCCTAACCGCCAGAATAACAGTAGCGGCGATATGAAGGGTGGTGGAAAGGGCTACGGAAGGGCTATTGAAGAAGTACAAAACATCGAATCAATTAAGGACCAGTTGGTTACCGATCGTTCACACTACATTTCAATGCTTAATGAGTTTGGCGCTTCGTCGAACAGTGCCATGGAGTATATTAAGGTAATCACCCGAGCATTACCACCCAGTGGCCCAACAGGCCCTAGTTTAATGGTAGTTGCCGGCGTGGCAGCAAGCCTGGGCTTGTTCTTCAGCATCATGTTCGTGCTGATGATGGCTTACTACAAAGTACTAAACGCTGTACAACGTTAAAAGGACTAACGACAAAGGCCACAAGGAAGGGCTGCACAAATGGAACAAAGAAATCACTGAGCGTTAGAGCACAAGGACCATCTGAATTACAAGTTGACAGAGATTGCGCCTTAAGTAAAAGAGACTAGACTAGTTAAGATCCACTGCGGCTCTGCGCCTTTGCGCGAAACAAATAAAAAATTTCCAAACACAATTATCACCCATTGCTGACTTTAGTAAAAGATAAATGGTTTAGCATAGCGGCATTTTCGGTGCTGTTTATCACAATTATCCTGTATGCATATACAGGTAATTACTTTGTGCTGGCTGCTCCATTTGCTTTTTTGTTTTTCATGCTGCTGGGGCTCAACTGGAAAACAGCCTGGTGTATTTTCCTTTTTACCATACCTGCTTCTATTCAGATCAACTTTGCCAGTGACACTATGTCCATCACGCTGCCCGATCAGCCCCTGATGTGGTGTTTCCTGCTGTTGTTTTTTATTATCTGGGCACGAAACCCCGCCATACTACCTAAGTGGTGGTGGCGCGATAAGTTGGTGTTCATTGCTGTGCTCCAATTTTTTTGGCTCATTATTTCGGTCGCCTGTTCCAAGGTGTTGTTCTTTTCTCTGAAATTCTTGCTGGCAAAGTCGTGGCTCATGGTGTGCTACTTCATATTGCCTGTATTCATTTTTAGCGAGAAGAAAGACTATATCCGGGCTTTTAAGATGATGATGATACCCATGCTGATGACCGTTATTATTATTGTAACGCATCATGCATTGCTTGGTTTCCGGTTCAATAAAGTACAGATGTCGCTGGAATTTCTGGGGCAAAGTTTGTACTACAACCATGTGGATTACTCTTCAGTAACCTCCATGTTGTTCCCGTTGTTGCTGGTTGCGTTCTCACTTACCCGGCAAAAGAACCCGTTATACCGGGGTGGGCTGCTGGTTATAATACTTATTTTTATAGCAGGTATCATTTTCGCCCAGACAAGGGCTGCATATATAGCTGTATTTTTCGGGCTGGCTGTTGGATTGGCAATTCGTTTTAGGCTGGTCAATTTTATCATGCCCACCATTTATGGCCTGCTGATTCTCATGCTGGGGTACATGATACCGAACAACAAATTCATGGAATTCCGGCCGGACTACAACACGACCTACATGCACAAGGATTTTGCCGGGCACATGATAGCGACCCTAAGGGGTAAGGACATGAGCAGCATGGAGCGCGTATATCGCTGGATAGCTGGCATAAGAATGAGCAAAGCAAACCCCTTCACCGGAGTAGGTCCCCGCGGTTTTTACTTTTACTACAAGCCCTATGCAGTCACTTCCTTCCGCACCTATGTGAGCCGCAATCCGGAGCAATCTACCACCCACAATTACTTTCTTTACATGCTCGTAGAGCAAGGCTGGCCTGCTATGTTGCTGTATGCCCTACTCATACCGGCCATTTTTGCCAAGGCCCAAAAGGTATACCATCGTTTCAAGGACAAATTCTACCGCGCCGTAACCATTGGCCTCGCCATGACCATCGGCGCCGGCTTCATCAATAATTTCTTCTCCGAACTCATCGAAACCCACAAAGTAGGCGCCCTTTTCTACCTGCCAGTTGCCTTGTTGATAATATTAGATAAGAAGAGTAGGGATATGGAAGCGGAGGAGACTGCTACGTTGCAACTGGGGGAAGGTGAAATAGCTGCAAAATGATTCCAAAATCTGCCAACATTCGGTTGGGTCAAAATTTCTGTGGGGATAGTTCAATATCTGCCTGCATGTAATTACTTAGCATAAAAAGTGATAACTTTACGTTACGAACAATTTTACAATGAGTGAAAAAGGAATAAAGGAATTAAAGAGGGCACTTAAAGAACAGGCTAAGAAAATTAATAATTCTAAAGAAGAGGCTAAAACGTTCTTAAGAAATTCAGGCATAATGACGGAGAAGGGAAATTTTAAAAAGGGATTTAAAGTTTCGAAGTAAATGTATTCGACTAAGCCAGGATACATAATAGGATTTCATGGGTGCGA
>CANCOG010000487.1 GCA_947379685.1 Flavipsychrobacter stenotrophus
AGCTTTACAAAGCCACTGATTTCTTTAGCCATTTTTTAATTTTTGGTGTTAACGAATTGGTTTATCACGCTTTTGGCATGATTGCAACTCTTCCAAATGCAAACTTATAATAAGAGCAATATGAGAATTGGGACGCAAAGGTAAGGAGAAAATTATATTCAACAATTTTTTTTGAAACTTTTTTTTCAAAATCCTTCTTTCGTGCTGTATGAATAACCACCAAAGGGACAGGGAAATGCAAATGTACTCAAATAAAAATCGAGCCATGCTACAGGTAAGCTGGTTAATATTTGGCAGGCCCGAATGTAAGTTTGGATATTTTTTTCTAATTTTATCGTCCTTTCACAATGAGCAGGATAGTATATAGTATCATCTTTCTGGCCCTGTTTTCTTCTTTTTCTGCAAATGCGCAGGAAAAGGGTGGCGTATCCGTACACGTCCCTGCGCGGCTGGCATTGCTGATCAGTAAAACCAGTAAACCCGAGTCTGACGATGAAGCCCTCCCCTCAAAGGAACCTGTCAAGAAAAAAGTAGGCGCCAAACTTGCAAAGGGCGATGATTTTAAGCCTAACCTCGCTAAATCTACCACCGCTGAAATTAAGGAAGTGAGGATGGCTGTGGCCACGGAAAGAAAGAAAGCACATGAAATACCTGGCAAGGTGGAGCCCATCCCAACCAAGGTTACCGATACAAAACCTGCAAAAGGCAAGGTCGTAAAGGAAAAACTGGCTACCGAGGAAGAACGCGAAAAGCATCACTCAGCTAGTGGAACCAGTGGTGGAGGGCGTTTTGCAGGAAAGGGATTCAGAGTACAGATATATAATGGTACGAGCAGGGAAGAGGCATTAAGACGAAAGGCGGAATTTATGAGGAATTATCCCGGAGTCCATACCTACCTTGTGTTTCTTTCACCCCATTACAAGTTAAAAGTAGGTGACTATCGCAGGCGGGAAGACGCTATTGGCATGTTTCACGAAGCAAACGGAACCTATAGCCCTTGCATGATAGTCCCCGATATGGTTGCAATTCATACCGACTAATAATTGAATGATATCGGGACATTAATGCCGGATTTCTGTTAGAGCAATAATTCAAATCCATTTCGAACACTTATATATTAGGTATGATCAACCGCATTCGCGAAAAAGCGCAAGAATATTTCCCGGAAGTACAGGCAATTCGCCATCATATTCACGCTCATCCTGAGCTGTCATTTAAGGAATACAACACTGCTGCCTACGTTGCCGCCAGACTTACGGAGTGGGGAATTCCCCATACTACAGGCGTGGCAGATACCGGTGTTGTGGCATTGCTGGAAGGGAAGAACCCCGGCAAAAAGTGCATCGCCCTGAGGGCGGAGCTTGATGCATTACCCATAATGGAGGCTAACGATATCCCTTACCGTTCGCAAAATGATGGTATAATGCATGCCTGCGGGCACGATGTACATGCAAGTTGCCTCCTGGGAGCGGGAAAGATCTTGTTCGATCTGCGGGACGAGTGGGAGGGCACCATAAAACTCATTTTTCAGCCGGGTGAAGAAAAACACCCCGGCGGAGCCAGCCTGATGATAGCTGCAGGAGTGCTGGAAAACCCAAAGCCAGAAGCTATACTTGCATTGCATGTTTATCCGCATCTGCCTTGTGGTACAGTAGGTTTCAGAGCGGGACAGTACATGGCGAGTGCCGATGAAGTGTACATAACTATAGAAGGGAAGGGTGGTCACGCCGCCCTGCCGCACCAAACTATTGACCCCATTACAATTGCTGCCCAGGTGATTACCGGGCTGCAGCAGGTAATTTCCCGTAAGGGCAACCCGTTGATACCTTCAGTGCTCACGTTTGGCAGCATTCAGGGAGGCTTTGCCACTAATGTAATACCCGACAAAGTAGAAATACTGGGCACATTCCGCACCATGAATGAGCCATGGCGTTACGAAGCACACAGGTGGATAAAGGAGATTACGGAACAAACCTGTGCCGCATACGGCGCAAAAGCAACGGTAGAAATACCTGTAGGGTACCCTTCGTTATTTAACGATCCTGCGCTTACCGCCCAGGCTGAAGGCTGGGCCCAAACATTTCTTGGCCCTGACAAAGTGCACCAACTGGATATGCGCATGGCCGGTGAAGATTTCAGTTTTTACACCCATCATTTACCTGGTTGCTTCTTCCGTATAGGCACACGCAGCCTAAACAATGAATTCACAGCCCCAGTCCACAACGCACATTTTAATATCGACGAAAACGCCATGATAACCGGCATGGGCATGATGGCATGGTGTGGGGTGAATGCGTTGGGGTAGGTTTGCAGATAGATATTCGATCAGAAACAATACAAAAATCCCCGCTTCCATTCAGAAGCGGGGATTTCTATTTTTTCCTGATAACAGGTTATAAGGGCTAGATTGAATTAACGTCCGTGTATAGCCAATCCGAGGGTAGAAACACCGGTGGAAAGGTCAAGGAAAATTCCTGCGCGCCTGCCGATGTGGTATTCAGTACCAACGTGCAGATCCAGGAACAATGGGCTGGAGCTGCGGTATCCGCTGCGGTCACCAGTGTAGCCATTATCCCATGTTACGGTCTGTATCGCAAAGCCTAATGAACCCGCCAGGTAAAAATCCCAATTTGGGCCGGCGCCGAGTATCTTGTCGAAATAATAAGTACCCTTTACGCCAATTGGCATATAGGTTGCGTGATAATAATAGCGGTTTGGGTTGTTGCCGTTATACCAGTAGTTGTCGCTGCGGTAAGAGGCAATTCCTAAAAACGGAGCGAGGGTAAACTGGCGTGCAACATCAAATTCATAGTTGACACTGAAAAATGGAACCGAGTGGTCAAAGTAGCCATAATAGCCAATTCCCAGTCCGAGGTTAAGGGTATGGCCGTAATGTTCCTGGCCGCTGTATTGTTTTTTGGCTCCGTCCTGGGCGAAGCTGGAAGCTTGCTGGGTGGCCAACAGAAATATGGTTATGATAGCGATCTTTACCTTGCCCGCTAGCTTCATTGTCCGGGGATTGTGTTGTGTGTTTGTCATTGTTTTAAGTTTTAGTTAGTATACCAGTATGTGTCTAAAAATCGTGCCACGATCGTTGTGTCGGGTTATTTATCTTTTTTTGTATTTTTAGTATCAGGCTTTTGTTCTTTCTCACGCTGTTCCTGCTGCTGTTCTTTCTCTTGTTTCTTTCGCTCCTTGCGCTTGTAATACCCGCGTAGCAGGAAGTTGCCCTTTAGCGCCTTCATATTGTCGCTGAAACCCTGCGTCCCTTCCTTTATACTGCTAACGGTTCCTTCCAGGTTCTTAGCAAGTTTGTCATTGTATAACAGCCGTCCAAGTGACCCCTTGCCCTGGCTTATCTGGGTGGAAATACCAGCCAATCCATCGGTGATCACCTCCGCATTGTTGGCTATTCGCTGCACCCTGGCAATTATTTCACTAAAGTCGGCGGGGTTGGATGATGCAACTTTGTCTCCGTTCTTGATTAACTCAGTGCTTGCTGATGTCGCGGAAATAACAATCAGTTTGTCACCCATCAGCCCGTCGGACCCAATAGTAGCCATTGCATCTTTTTTGAAGAACGGATGCACCGATTCCTTCATTACCATGTCAACCCTGGCAAGCGTGTCAGATATGATTTGGATACTTTCAACAGTGCCCACATTTACCCCTGTGAACCGTACATTGTTGCCTACCTGAAGGCCTCCTACATTCTTAAAAGTGCTGTACACATGAAACGTGTCGCCAAAGAGATTTTTTGTTTTCCCGATCTGGAATATTGCAGCTACCAGTAAGGTTAAGCCTGCAAGGGCAAATACCCCTGTCTTTATTTTCTGTCCGCTTGTAGCTTTCATGTGTTATTGTTTGAAAAAAGAGTGAATAAATGGGTCCTTCGAGCCTTCAAGTTCAGCGAAAGTACCCTCTGTAACAAAAGTGCCATTGTCCATAATGAGTACCCGGTTAGCTGTTATTTTTGCGCAGGCAATGTCATGGGTGATAATAATGGAGGAAACGCCAAATTCTTTTTGCATAGACAAAATCAGTTCGCTGATTTCCTTCGATGTAATAGGATCTAGTCCCGTTGTTGGTTCATCATATAGCATTATTTCGGGTTTGACGATCATAGTACGGGCCAGTCCCACTCGTTTGCGCATACCGCCGGATAGTTCCGAAGGCATTTTGTCAACCGCCTCCGCCAGTCCTACATCATTCAATATCCCCATTACCCGGTCGTCAATTTCTTTTTTGTCAGTAAGCTTGAGGATTCGTTTCAGAGGAAATTCAAGATTCTCCCTGACAGTCATAGAATCGTATAATGCACCGCTTTGAAACAAGAAGCCAATTCGTTTTCTAAGAGCCTTTAG
>CANCOG010000488.1 GCA_947379685.1 Flavipsychrobacter stenotrophus
AACCCGAAGGTCATAGGTTCGATCCCTGTCCTCGCTACGAAGAAAAGGAACACTTAGGTGTTCCTTTTGTCATTTTAGCCCGTCGGTCTGCTGATTCCCGTGTCGGTCAAAGGTCCTTCCGATAGCCATCGGAACTGTCCTCGCTACAGAGCAATAGTAGCCAGTCATTAATTTGATTGGCTTTTTGTTTGTTTGTTTTGACTTGCTGAATGCCAACAAATGTTGAGACTAAGAGGACACTTGGCGAGGTGCCAGATTTATTAATAACTGATTTGGATCAATGGTTCTCAGTTATGGATGCAGTAACTTGCAGGAATAATGCAGGAGGACCATTGATGCAGACAGCCAATAAGATTGTTGCTAAGGTTATAGGTGCCGGAAAGGAATACAAGGCAGGTGACACGGTAATAACAGCATTACAGGCAAGCTCAGTAGATCTGCGGTCAGGAGAACTGACGCTTATTATCGGGCCGTCTGGTTCTGGCAAAACTACGTTACTATCGCTGTTGGGCTGTGTTATCTATCCCAGCTTTGGGGAAGTGTGGATAGACGGCATTAAAGTTAATGAGTTGAATGAAAAAAATCTCGCTCAAATAAGGCTCAAAAAGATCGGCTTTGTTTTTCAGAAGTTTAACCTGATAGCGCCTCTCACCGCACTTGAAAACGTAATGATGCCGCTTATTCTGCAAGGCGTCAACGAAAATGAAGCAAAAACCAAGGCAATTGCTGCGCTCGAGAAGGTGGGAATGGGCGATCGTATGAGGAACCTGAGCAATGACCTGAGCGGAGGGCAACAACAACGGGTAGCTATAGCCAGGGCATTAGTCACAGACCCGGAAATGATGTTGTGCGATGAACCAACAGCGTCGCTGGACATAAAAAGTGTGGCAATTGTAATGAATGAATTGAAGCTGCTGGCAAAACAAGGCAAGGCTGTGGCAGTAGTCACTCACGATACCCGCCTCACTCCATTTGCTGACCGGATAATATATGTAATAGACGGCGGTATATCTGATAAACCGATAGACGAGGAAATTGCTCAAAAATAAATTTCAATTATGAAGCGAATTGTATGCCTGTTATTACTGTTGTCAATATTCAGCTCATGTGGCAACAATCGATCAAAAGAGAAGGCAGCCGAAGACAAAATTAAGGATTCAGGCACTGTCAGCCAGGTGGTAGGCATTGGCAAAATAGAGCCGGAAAGCGATATTGTCCAGTTATCATCTCCGGTAAACGGAATTGTTCAAAAAATTCTGAAAAAGGAAAATGACTCGGTAAGCGTGGGTACGCCAATATTAGAGTTGGATCATAAACTGGAAGATGGAAAGGTAAGGCAGTTGGTAACCGAGACCAATACCCAGGCCGATCAGATAAAAGTAGACGAGGCAAGCGTAGGAGAATTTGAGGCAAAGTTTAGTAATGCGGTAGCAGAAGTACAACGGCTTCAACGCCTATTAGCCCAGGGGGCGGAAACACAGCAAGCGGTAGATGATGCCACTACCACGCTTAAGTCCTATCAGTCGAATCTTAAGAGGTTGCAGGCGGGTGTTGCTGTGTCAAAAAGCAAATTGGAGCAAACGAAAGCGGCGCTGCATGTTGCAGAAATTGAGCGGGATCAGAAGATCATCAAATCACCGGTAGATGGAAAATTACTGGAAATAAGTACATTAATTGGCAGTTCTATTGATACCCGGCAGTCATTTGGACAAATTAGTCCGCTGGGTAAAACCATTGCTATTTGTGAGATCGATGAAATGTATGCCGATAGAGTACTGGTAGGACAAAGAGCATGGATACGCAATGTTGGCTCACCAGATACGCTTTCAACAGGAACGGTTTATCTGGCATTGTCCTTTCTACAAAAGAAATCACTGTTTACGGACCAGTCCGGTGAAAAACAAGACCGGAGGGTAAGAACTATAAAAATAATGCTTGACCAGCCAGATAGATTACTCCTGAATGCAAGAGTTGAATGTGTAGTAGATATTTCGGGTAATCTCAAAAAATGAAACGATGTTTAAGATTGCGTGGAAGTTCATCAGGTTTGACAAGGCCAAAAGTATTGGGGTAATTGTGGGTATACTTATCAGCACATTTCTGATAGGCCAGCAATTGGGTGTTTTTTTCTTCCTCTCCGGCCTTATGGGCGCATTAGCTACCGACGTAAAAGCAGAAATATGGGTAGTAGACAGCAAAACAAATGATGTCAACCAATTAGGCAGACTTGATGCCAGAAATATGCGGGCTGTTCAGGGTATAAATGGTGTGAAGGAAGCATTTCCACTGCTCATTTCAGGTGCCTCGTGTAACTATGAAAGCGGAACAAGCGGGGCTATTACTTTAATTGGCGTTGACGCAAATAAAGTAAGTGCAGTACTAAAGCCAGAGAAAGTTGCTGCAGGTAAAACAACTGACCTGCAATTAGACGGTGCAGTGAGCGGTGAGTATTTTGAAAAGAAGAACCTGGGAGGAGCAATAGACATTGGAACAGCTTTTGAGATAAACGGCAAGCGTGCTTTTTTTGCGTTACAGACAAAGGGGTTTCGTGGATTTGGTAGTAGTTTCTGTGTCACCACTATTGAAAGAGCCAGATTTTATGCCAACCAACCGGTAAATACAATAAGTGCAGTACTCGTTAATGTGCAGCCAGGTGTAAACATTGATGATGTAGTCGCTGATATCAATAAGCATATTACGGGGGTAAGGGCATGGCCGGCTGAGGAGCTTGCAAAGTCATCTGTAAAGAAAATACTCTCCAGCAGCGGTATAGCATTGAGTACAGGCACCTTGATCATTTTTGCGCTCATAGCGGGTTTTTTTATCATTGGGTTGACCATGTATTCTTCAGCATTAGACAGGCTAAAAGACTACGGAACTTTAAAGGCCATAGGTGCCGGGAATGGCTATATAAGCCGTTTGATCCTGACACAGGCCGCTCTATTTTCTATAGTCGGCTTTCTGATCGGGCTGATGTTGCTTGAGGGGTTCAGAAGAGGGGTTGCCAATTCCGGGCTCATCTTTTCTTTTTCTCCGTTGGTGTTATTGGGAATGTTCGCAACAATTGGGCTAATTTCCCTTAGCGGGGCATCTTTTGCGTTGAGTAGAATAAGGAGCGTAGAACCCGCTGCTGTTTTTAGGTGATCTTTTAATAGGCTTTTTATGAATAATGAACATTACCTGATTAATAGGAGTCATGCAGTTCACCATTGGTGCATAGCAATTGTCTTGTTGTTTGCAATACAGTATTCTGTTCAGGCGCAGGAGACATTGACGTTATCGCAAGCGATAAACAATGCTATTGCAAACCGGAAGAATATACAAGCGGGCAAATCAGATCAACTTATCAGGAAGCTACAAACGGACGCTTTGTACCGGAAATATTGGCCACAAGTAAGTGCAGAATATACCTATCTCTACAATCCTATTTTGCAAACTTCTATCCTGCCAATTGGTGTATTTAATCCATCTTACCCCGCAGATGCGACAAAAAGTATTCAATTTGGTACAAAATGGTCGCAAACAGCAGGCCTTACATTAAGTCAACCTTTAATTGATGTGTCGGTAAACAGGCAGATCAACGAAGCCAAATTGCAGGAACGGATAGCCGCAGCCGCACAAACTCAAACTGAATACGACCTGGCTTATACTGTGGCTCAGGTATATTTCGATATCAATTTGCAGGAAACTAAGATAAGATCAGCCGTTGCAGACACAAGCAGGACATGGATTAGTTACCAAATGCTGCAAAATAGATTTGAGCAAAAAAGGCTATTGAAGTCAGAACTCAATAAGGCCAGGACCAACCATAATAACGCTATACAACAATATAAAAACGCAGTGTCACAATTGATAGAGGATAAGGTCTACCTCTTATTTTTAATAGGCAGAAATGATATCGAACACACGAACATTATTATTGATACTTCCTTTTTGAGAAATGAGCAGTATACCAGTGTGAACGTGCAACCTGATGGTTCAAATGTACCTGAATTACAACAATTGCAACTAAAAGGGGACCTGGTAGGTGTACAAACAAAAACAGAAAAGGCCAAGTACCTGCCCACGGTCAACGTGAAAGGCTTTATCGGAGCTAACCAGTACACAAACAGTTTCGATCCTTTTGCAACTAATTCCTGGTTTGGCCTGAGTTACGTTGGCATCGATTTGAAATATCCACTACTATTTGGAGAGGATAAACACAGGAAATTGCAGCAACTTCAGTTGCAATCCACTCAATATTATCAGCAAAAAGATGACCGAGCTGCTCAGTACTTCAAGGATGGAGTTATTGCAAAAATCAGGATGGAGCAGGTTTTATCTGAATTGAAAATGCAGGAAGAA
>CANCOG010000489.1 GCA_947379685.1 Flavipsychrobacter stenotrophus
CCATGAATTAATGGCATTTCATTAACAGTATAGATGAGTGTCAGTATCAATTGTATGCGTATCTTTGCACCCACAGCGCGAGGTAGAGCAGCGGTAGCTCGTCGGGCTCATAACCCGAAGGTCATAGGTTCGATCCCTGTCCTCGCTACGAATAAAAGGAACACTTTGGTGTTCCTTTTGTCATTTTAGCTGGTCGTGCTCATCTCCGCCGAGGCGGACATAGGTTCTTCCGATAGACTTCGGAACTGTCCTCGCTATTCCGCAAAAAAGCCAGTCATTTATTTGATTGTTTTTTTTATGCTTATCTCGCGAGGGCACCTGGGCTAGTGGGTTAAATGGTATTTAAGTTGCTGCGCCTTTCCATTTTGTCTCGTCCGGTTTTCAGTTGACCAGGTGAATACATCTCTCGAAATTAATTCTTCTCCAAATTAATTTCTATTTTGTTGCTTTAAAATGACCATGAAAAACATTGTTTCCGGTGCTGCAATCCTTGGTTTAGTAATGTTTGCCCACGCTGCACTTTGCCAAATGCAGGGGCAGCAGCGCATTGATTCACTCCTTTCTGAGTTACCTCACCACCGTGAGGATTCAAATAAAGTAAAAATTTTATACAATTTGTCATATGATTATTTCTATATCAATTTTGATGAAGGCATCAAATGCGGTCAGCAAGGGCTTCAACTCGCCGAAAAACTGAACTGGGACTATGGAAAGGGTAACAGCTTGATAGCCATAGGCATGAACCTTCGCGCAAAGGCCGACTACCCCGCGGCCCTCACATGCTACTACAAGGCTTTAACGATATTTGAAAAATCGGGAGAGCAGGACAGGATAGCCATGGTCATGGGGCGTATCGGTTTTATCAACACTTGTCAGAGTAATTATTCAAAAGCATTCGAATATGAAATGAAGGCGCTATCCATCGACGAAAAAATAGGTAATAACTATGGCCTTGAGCGTGATCTCGAAAATATTGGAGAGATTTACAGCGCCCAGGGCGATTTTCCGGAAGCACTGAAGTATTATTTCAAGGCATTGAAACTGGCAGAGCAGGGTAATTGGAAACGGAGGATTGCAGTAGATCTCACAGAAATTGGGGAAGTGTACCGGCTACAACATAATTATGACTCAGCCCTCGGATATTCGCGCAGGGCACTGGAGATAAATCAGGCAATCGGCGATAAGCTGGATTTCTCCCTCGTCCTGGCGCATATAGGCAAAACTTACCAACAAAAAGGAATTTTTGATACTGCATTGCAATACTATACAGCGGCAATCAAAGTTAGTGAAGAAGTAAAGGACAAAGATGGCATAGGTGCCTGCTACCGGGAAATCGGACAAACGTATTTCAGCGTGTTTACCGCTCACGCAACAAACGGCTCAAGGTTGGAAGGAAGTAACATGAGCAATATTCTTGCCTGTATCCACAAGTCCATTGAAATTGACAGTGAGGTGCATAACCTGAACGAATTGCAACATGCATATAAAACGCTGTCTGAAATACAAGCATACAACCATGACTATCAGGCCTCTTTAGAAAGCCATAAAAAGTATATTGAATGCCGTGACAGCGTTTTTAGCGCCGAGAAGACAAAAACCATAACCAGCATAGAGCTTGAATACGCCTTTAATCTGCAGAAAGATTCCTTGAATACACAAGCAAGAGTAACGGAAGAGCGCCTGAAAATTGAAAAAAAGAACCGGAGAAAAGAACAATTGTACTATATGTCCGGCATAGTGGTGCTTCTTGCTTTTTCTCTTTTTGTGATCAGAAGCAACAGAACCCAGCGAAAACTGAATAACACCATCACCACACTGGTAAATGAACAGGAAAAAACAATTGAGCAGCGCACTGCGGCACTCAACCAGAGTAATCAAAAACTGCGGGAACTTATTTCCTTTAACGCGCACCAGATCAGGGAGCCGCTCACGCGTATTACAGGCGCCTTCCTGGTAAAGCAACACATAGACAAGGATGAATTTTATGACGAATATCTCCCGCTTCTTGAAAAGGCCTCCAATGATCTGGACCAGGCGATAAAGGACGTTTTAGAGCGCACGCAGGAAAATTTGCACACATAAAGAGGAATACACTGAATCTTTTGCATCTAAACCCGTTTCCCCATTTAACGCGAATGAATATTCCAGGAATGGGTGATTTGGAAGTAAGCTAAATTTCAATCAAATCTTCAAAGATTTGGTTCGACATTTCCCCGGTCCTCACTACAACGAAATAACAACCATTTATTTATTTAACCCACGATCTCTATCACCACATCACCCCATATTTTACACTTTCATTAAGCCAATTCCGTCCTACCTTTAACCTGCTAAAACAGAAGTAGTATGAATAACGAGAAAGCCATTCTTGCGGGTGGGTGTTTTTGGGGAGTAGAAGAACTTATCAGGCACCAGCCCGGTGTTATCTCAACGGTGGTAGGATATACTGGTGGCGATGTGCCCAATGCCACTTACCGGAACCATGGAACCCATGCCGAAGGTATAGAAGTAGTATTTGACCCAACCCGGTTATCATACCGCAAATTACTGGAATATTTCTTCCTGATACATGACCCAACCACAAGGAACAGGCAGGGTAACGATAGGGGTACTTCCTATCGCTCGGCAATTTTCTACCTGGATGAAAACCAGCGGGATACTGCTAAAGCACTGATAGCAGAGCTGGATGCCTCTGGCAAGTTGCCCGGGAAGATCGTAACCGAAGTAGTACCCGCAACAGATTTTTGGAACGCCGAAGCGGAGCACCAGGACTATTTACAAAAACATCCGGGAGGGTACACCTGTCATTTTGAACGTCCTAGCTGGAAATTGTAATTAGCTTGTTTTTATTATTTTCTGTCCTGAATTATATTTCGTTTAGGAACGTTTTTTGTTTGCGTGTCCCGCAACAGTGAAAATTGTTTGTAAAAAACACAGCCTGATCTCTGATAATTTATTATTTTGTCGGTTTAACACTCCGACAGATGATAGAAGATACCCAACCCAGCATATTTGATAATCTCAATGATCCCCAAGCAATAAGAAGGAAGTTCCAGATACCCAGGTGGATCAGGTTTTTTTGTTGGGTTTTTGCAATCATTTGTCCGCTTGGGGTTGCCGCAGCGGTCATTTTTGGCATCATAGGTGCAAGCCCTGACATTGCCATTTATGGAATTAAAACATCGGTTTTATTATCGCTTGCCGGTTTTATGGGTCTTGCCATCTTTGGAATAAAGGGCGCAGCCGCGATAGGTATACTTCTGGAAAAGGATTGGGCCATTAAAGTGGCAGTAACCGATGGCATCCTGGGTATTGTAATGTGCGTTTATCAGATGATCTTCAATCCCTGGGTCACGACAACGACTTTCAACAATTATTCAGAGACCCATTTTAATATGCGCCTTGAAGTTTTGTTGTTGATACCTTACCTGATGAAAATGATCAGGATACGGCAACAATGGGAAGAAAACAGATATGCCAAACAAGCAGCCGTTACAATGAATGCAAATAATGATCTGTAAGAAGGTCTGATTGCAATTGCTGCGGGCATACAAACAGGCAGTTTTTAAGCCATCCACATAGAACGCAGATTTGTCATCGCACCCTGAAAGAAACAACATTTATATAATTGTATTAAATTGTTTAAGTAATGTACAAACTTACCATGATTGGCTGCGTCCCAAATCTTCGCATGAAATTATTGCCATAACGCCTGAGCGAAGCGAAGAAATTAGCGCTCCCTTCGCCCTTCAGGGAGAAGGGCTAGGGATGAGGGTGAACTGAATAGCGAAGATTTGAAATGCACCCGGTTGATTTTTGTGCCGTACAAACTGAATGAAGTTTGTAGTTTTGTAAAGCAAATAATGAAAAAATTCACCTTCTATTTAAGCCTCCTGCTTATGTCTTTATCAATAATGGGTTGCACTGAACACAATGGTGCAACGGGAAATCGCCGTCAATCCCTGGAACAATTAAAAGGTACCCGGAAATTTACAACCGACAGCACAACCTTCTATCCCGGCGCAGTGTCAGAAAGAGACCGTGAAAGATTGGAAAAAGCTATAAATGAAATTATTGATCATTTACTGGCTGCTCATACAGAATCGCTGGATAAGCAAGCGGTTCTAAAAGAATTCAAAACGTCATTGGTTGCGCTTGATATGGAAGATTCCGAAGACAAGGACCAGGTATGCGTTTATCTCGAAAAAATCATGGATATTTTTCAAATTGAAAGTTCAGATGGCCTACTGAATGATTGGCGTTATGGTTTTGATCCAAATGAGGTGCAGCATTAATTAGAAATGAAATGCGATAAAGTGTTTTCAATCTTGAATTGGC
>CANCOG010000490.1 GCA_947379685.1 Flavipsychrobacter stenotrophus
ATACCAATGGTTGCCATGCTTATTTTTATACTTTCTTCGCCTAAAAGGGCCAAAGCGCACGATTCGAGGGTGGCACCGGTGGTTAAAACATCATCACATAACAAAATATGCTTGCCTGTTAATATGTTTTTTCCATTTATCCCAAATGCCCCCTTCATATTGTCTATACGCTCATTTCTCGTTTTGCTGGTCTGGCTCTCTGTTTTCCGGTTCCTGATCAATACCTCTGCCTCAACCGGAATACCCGTCGCCTTGCTGATCCCCTTAGCAATATATAGTGCCTGGTTGTATCCTCTTTTGCGCTCTTTAGCCGGGTGTAACGGAACTGGCATGATCATGTCCACTTCCTTTATCCAACCTGCCTCTATCAGTCGCCTGCCAAAAAGTTCGCCCATATATACGCCAATCTCCCTTTTTCCGCCATATTTCAATCCGTGCATCAAGTGTTGCAGTAACCCCTCATCAGTAAACCAGCAAAAAGTGGAACCATATATAATAGGTAGCCGGCCGGCAAACCGCTGCACAGTGTCGTTATCTGCAATATGATGGTAGCCAGTATCCGGCAACTCACTTTCGCAGGCGACACACAATACCCGCTCACCAGCTACAAGGGGCTTCTTGCACCCTTCACAGATAGCAGGATAGAATAAATGCAACAGGCCCTTTGCCAGCTCCCTGAGTTCCATAGTTATGACTGTGGAATAAAAATATGAAATAAATGAATTAAATCCAGAAGAGCCACCCCGCTGCTTCCATTCATTTAAAGCTCAGCCTTCTCTGCGCGTCTCCTTTGCGTCCTTTGCGCTAATCCGTGGACGCCCCCAAAAAACCCAATCATCACCTTTATGTATATTTACACCGGCCCCGCCAACAACCGGAGCGCACAATATGAAACCTGCCGCACTCAGTAAAATCTCCCTTGCCCTGTTAATATTCCTTGCTTCCTGCAACTCAAAACAGAATGCTGACCTCATTTTGCACCATGGCAAGGTGTATACTGTTGACAGTGCATTTTCGACTGTGGAGGCCTTCGCCGTTAAAGATGGAAAGATCATTGCTACAGGCACCAGCGAGGAAATTTTAAAAACATACAAGGCCGATAGTACAATAGATGCGGGTGGCAAGGCAGTATACCCGGGATTTATAGATGCACATGCACACTTCGTGGGTTACGGGCGCGGGCTATTTGAAACAGGGCTCTATGAATGCAAGAACTGGGAGGAAGCCCTGGAACGAATAAAAACTTTTGCCGCAGCACACCCTAAAGAAAGTTGGATTCGGGGCCGGGGATGGGACCAGAACTTATGGCCGGGAAAAGCCTATCCCGATAACGAAGCCCTCGACCTTATTTGCCCTGACAGGCCTGCGTTGTTTCAACGGATCGACGGACACGCTGCAATTGCCAACACGGTTGCCCTGCAGTTGGCAGACATTGTTCCGGGGCAAAAAATAGAAGGTGGAGAAATTGAAACGAAGAATGGAAAACTCACAGGGCTATTGATTGACAATGCCGTTGAACTGGTCAAAAAAAGGATCCCCGCGCCTTCAAAAGCCGATTATGAAAAATGGCTGCAACTGGCACAGCAAAATTGTTTCGCACAGGGCTTGACTACAATTACTGATTGCGGCCTGATGTTTGGCGAAGTAGCTATGCTGGACACGCTGCAAACTGAAGGCTTACTAAAAATGCGTCTCTATGTAATGCTGAGCGACGACACTGCCAACTACCGCCGCTACCTGGCCAAGGGGCCATACAAAACCGACCGACTTTTTGTAAAGGGTATAAAGGCTTATGCGGATGGCGCCCTGGGCAGCAGGGGTGCATGTCTGCTAACCCATTATAACGACAAACCGGGTTGGAGCGGTTTTCTGCTGAGTAAGGAAAGTCATTTCGATTCGCTGGCGCAAATGCTGGTGGGTACCGATTTCCAGTTGTGCACCCATGCCATTGGAGATAGCGGCAACCGCATGGTACTCGGCATCTATAACAAATACCTCAAGTCCACTAACGATAAACGCTGGCGTATAGAACATGCCCAGGTCGTGAACCAAAACGATTTCAGCTTGTTTGGTAAAACTTCAGTTATTCCATCCGTTCAGCCGACACACGCCACCAGTGACATGCCTTGGGCTGGCGACCGGCTGGGGTCTGAAAGACTGAAGGGCGCTTACGCATATAAACAACTACTCGCCCAAAACGGCTGGCTGCCACTGGGTACTGATTTCCCGGTGGAAGACATTTCTCCATTCAAGACCTTTTATGCAGCCGTTGTGCGCAAAGATGCCAAAGGCTTCCCCGATACCGGCTTCCAGAAAGAAAACGCCCTTACCCGGGAACAAACCCTACGTGGGATGACCACCTGGGCTGCCAAAGCCGACTTCCTCGAAAACGAAGTAGGCTCCCTCGAAAAGGGCAAAAAAGCCGATTTCATCATCCTGGACAAAGACATCATGCAAGCCCCCGAAAATGAAATCTTAGGTATTAAGGTTAAGGCAACTTATTCGGGTGGGAAGAGGGTTTGGTAGGTGTGCCCAAGTAAAGCGTTGACGCACTTCGGTACTGCGCCACCACCTATTTTCAAAACATTTCCCAGTAACCTCACAGAAGTATTTCAAAATTATTTTTGATCAAAGGCTATCTCATAGAATTGTGTAATTCCATGGGTTGCATCTCTATTGAGTAACGGAGCTACTTGCTTCCGCCACCAACTTTCGAAATAATAAATATAATTACTGCAATAACCAGAATTACCAGAAAAACTCCAACCCCGACTCCGGTTTTAAAAATATCTCCAATTATCTGGCAGCTACTTAGGCTAAGCACACACACTGTGACGAGCAAGAATGACCAACGGTTCATAATAAAATTTCAGTTTGATTAACGTTACTGATAATGCCTGTTAAAACCATGCCATTACTATAAGTATATGGCAAAACAAAAAAAATAGGCTGGCATGATTTTACATGATTACCTAACAGAAATCGAAAATTATGACACAACGAAAAAGGCGCTGTGAGCATTTATCAGACTGCAAAAGGAGAAAATAGCATTAATACAAACCAATAAAACAATTACCATGGAAAAACAGAATCAATATCTCGTAACCGGGATGTTTAAGGACAAAGACAGCGCTGACCGCGCCTACAATGCACTTCGTGCAAAAGGCTACAGCAACAATGAGATTCACCTGATAATGTCCGACGACACCAGGAAGAAACATTTTGCAAAAGAAGTACATGAAACAGATCTGGGCTCCAAAGCCATGGAAGGTGCCGGTACCGGATCGGCAATTGGAGGTACACTGGGCGCTATTGCCGGTGCTGTAGCTGCGATTGGCACAACATTGCTGGTACCAGGGCTGGGAATAGTAGTTGCAGGCCCCATTGCTGCTGCACTGGCAGGAGCAGGAGCAGGTGGAGTAACCGGAGGTATTGTAGGTGCCCTCATCGGTTCAGGTATACCAAAGGAGCGTGCCGTGATTTACGAACAAGGCGTAAAAGAGGGCAATATCGTAATGGGAATCCATGCACGCAATGTTGAAGATGCCGACTATGTTGAAAACGACTGGCGGGCACATAACGTTGTAGAATTACACCGTTAGATTTGTACATATTATTATCAACACAATAAAAAATATCCATGAAGAACATGAGATTATTAATTGGCTTTCTCCTATTGAGCGGTCTAGCTGCATGTGGACAAACAGGGCAAAGTAGCCAACAGGATAATACCACGAATAGTAACGACACGATGGTGATTAAACAAGATCGGACGGACTCAGCAACCAGCACTATAAGTACCGATACCACCAAAAGATAAAGTACTGACCAGGCATCCCACTTCATCCCAAAATACGCGGAACTTCGCTTCCAGGGCAACGCCAGCTAAGTCTCCCAACGTTACCGAATCTACCACCCACCAAACCCAGAAGTGGCACACTTCCAAAGTGTGCCACTTCTAGTTTTAAGAAGCTACTACCCCGCTACTTTATCATAATTCAGCATCCACCTTTTACCGAACTTATCGGTAAACACACCGAATATAGCTCCCCAGAACTGAACCTTAAGTGCATCTATGATCTGCCCTCCTTCTGAGAGTTTTGAATAGAAGTCATTAATTTCTTCTTCGCTGCTGCAATTGAGTGAAAGGGCTAAATCATTACCATATATGTAACCACCCGGACCAATACAATCTGAGGCCATGAGCAACAATGCTCCTTTAGTGAGGGTCGCATGCAAAACCTGGTCCTTCATTTCTGGCGGGCAATGGGCTTCAACAGGAGAACCACCTATTGTGCGAACTTCCAGTTCTCCTCCCAGGCATTGCTGGTA
>CANCOG010000491.1 GCA_947379685.1 Flavipsychrobacter stenotrophus
CTTCTTCTTAGTGGTTGGCTTAGGTCTTAATTTGCTGAAGTGTTCAAAACTCAATTCCAGGTAGGGCTTTAGTTCATCCGTTTTTTGCAGGAGCTCATCAGGCACTGCCACATAATCTTTACGCGTAATGCCATATGCCACATGTAGCGATGAATTATATTTCTTTAGAAATGCATCAACCGCATCCTTAGGTAACCTTATCGCCAAAGTACACTGATCGTCAAGCATTGTGAACATATGCCCGTTTACAGAAGTGTATGGGACATTGGCACCCTTTCGCTCAATTTGGGGACAAGTAGCGATAAGCCGGTCGTATGCTTCAATTTTATCATCAGCGATATTGTACTTGTTTTGTTTTGCCATCTTATTTGTCCTATTTTTATAAAGATCACTTCAAAAACTATTGCCCATAATCCCACAAGATCTGCCCATGATGGTAGTGTACAATGTCACCACTATCTAATTGCACTTCCAACGTTCCGTTGGGGAGTGCATTGAGCACTGTTGCCTGCCATTTACCAGTCGCATCCATAAAAACCTGTTGCCTTCCCCGCTTAAATAGCAGACGATTGTAGCTATCTACCAACTCCTTGTCCGCCATCGGATGGGCAATATTTTCAAGGATCTGATCCCTGATCAACAACATAACTTCATTTATATCGAATGATTGGCCAGAGGCTATTTTCAGAGAGGTAGCAAAAGGTAGTTCAGCAGGAAAAGATTCCTGGTTAATATTCAGGCCCAACCCCACAACACTGTGTGTCCAGCTATTGCCCCGCAACACATTCTCTATGAGTACTCCCCCTGCCTTTTTGTCATTGACAATTATGTCATTGGGCCATTTGATGTTTATTTGCCAACCCTTGTGCAATTTTTGCAAAACATTGGCAATTGCAGCGGTAATTGACGCATTAAACAGAAATTGTTCTGTCAGCTGGTGCTTTGGCGATACGATCACACTCATCAGGAGGCTCTCCCCTGGCGCATCGATCCATGATTTCCCACGCTGTCCCTTGCCATTGGTTTGTGCTTTGGCAACTATTGTCATACCCGGCTGTGCCTTATTGCCATCTATGAGCTGCATGGCATAATTATTGGTACTATCAATGAAATCTAGCTGTATTATAGGAACCTCTGTTAAAGACATATGGTTTAGTGCAAAAAGATTTATAATTTTGGATACCGATAAAGATATTATCAAACCACAAAACGGAAAAATTTAGTTTGGAGAAAATACTAACTGCCTTACAGGAAAGAAAGAAAACAGCGCCGAGACTTGCAAAAAACAGCAAGTTATTTAAGACCATTATCCATGCCATACAGGAAAAAAAAGGTGAAGGGATCGTTGTACTGGATTTGAGAAAAATTAACGAAGCCGTTGCCGATTATTTTATTTTATGTGACGGGCGATCTAACATTCAGGTCAAAGCCATAGCTGATAACATAAGAGACGAAGTAGAAAAAGACTGCGACGAAAAGCCTTATCATATTGAATATGGCGACAAATGGACGCTGGTTGACTTTGTGAATGTGGTCGTGCATATTTTCCAGCATGAGCAACGGCAGTTTTACAGCCTGGAAAGTCTGTGGGCCGATGCTGAACGTACAGAATATTAAATTTACAACACAACATATCTCAAAACATAATGGAAGATAATAGTAAACAAGCACCGGGGCCCAAACCTGTAAACAATGACCCTAATCAAAGAAAAGGTCCTAAGTTCAATATTTATTGGATCTATGGCATTATCGTATTGATCATTTTGGGCGTTCAGTTCTATGGTGGCAGTTTTAACCCAATTGCTACAGAACGTAGTTTTCAGGACTTCAAATTGTATAATGACAGTAACAAAGTTGCCAAATTAAAAGTAATCAATAACGATCACGTTGAGGTTTACTTCAAGCAAGGTGTTGCTTTACCGCCGTCAGGCAATGGAAAATACGCTCCTGCGGCCGGAAGCAATGACAAAACGCCTGCATTTGAGTTTAAAATAGGTACGGTAGAGCAATTCAGCAAGGATCTGGCAGAAGCTGAAAAGAATCTGCCACCTGGCGTTGCTCATGTTGCTGTTTTCTACGATCAGCAGCCTGACTATATTCATGTAGTGATGCAGTTCCTGTTACCTATTGTCTTCCTTGTGGCTATCTGGTTCCTGATCTTCAGGAAGATGGGTAGTGGTGGTGGTGCCGGCGGAGCTGGTGGCATTTTCAATATTGGTAAATCAAAGGCTCAGTTATTTGAGAAAGGAACCCGTGTAAACATCACCTTCAACGATGTTGCTGGTCTTGATGAAGCAAAGGTGGAAGTGATGGAAATCGTCGATTTCCTTAAAAACCCCAAAAAATATACTGCACTCGGTGGTAAAATACCAAAGGGAGCATTACTAGTAGGCCCTCCCGGAACGGGTAAAACCTTGCTGGCAAAGGCAATGGCTGGTGAAGCACAAGTGCCGTTCTACTCAATGTCTGGGTCTGATTTCGTGGAATTATTTGTAGGAGTAGGTGCAAGCAGGGTTCGTGACCTGTTCAAACAAGCTCGTGAAAAAGCGCCATGTATCGTATTTATTGATGAGATAGATGCCATTGGCCGTGCTAGGGGAAAGAACGTTGTCATGAGCAATGATGAGCGTGAAAATACGCTTAACCAGTTGCTGGTAGAAATGGATGGTTTCAGTGGTGACAGCGGTATTATTGTACTTGCTGCTACCAACAGGCCTGATGTATTGGATACTGCGCTTCTTCGCCCGGGTCGTTTTGACCGCCAGATATCAATTGATATTCCGGATGTTAAAGGAAGAGAGAAGATCTTTGATGTACATTTAAAACCAATTAAGCGCTCTAAGGATCTGAATATCAAGAAATTGGCTGTTCAAACTCCTGGTTTTGCAGGTGCTGATATCGCCAACATCTGTAACGAAGCAGCACTTATTGCCGCTCGTAAGGGCAAGGCGGAAGTGGACATGAGCGACTTTAATGATGCCATTGACCGCGTAATTGGTGGACTGGAGAAAAAGAATAAGATCATTCTGCCGGAAGAAAAGCGCATTATCGCTTTCCACGAAGCTGGACATGCTGTTTCAGGTTGGTTCCTGGAACATGCTCACCCACTGGTGAAAGTAACAATTGTACCTCGTGGAGTAGCAGCGCTTGGTTATGCCCAATACCTGCCCAAAGAAATGTACATCCGCACTACCGATCACCTGATGGACGATATGAAAATGTCGTTGGGTGGCCGTGCTGTAGAGGAACTGGTATTCGGTAAAATTTCTACTGGAGCGCTTAGCGATCTGCAGCATGTTACCCGCATGGCTTATGCAATGGTTTCAATGTACGGAATGAGTGAAGCGGTTGGTAATGTGTCTTTCTACGATGCACAAAATGAAAACAGTTTCTCCAAGCCTTATTCCGAAGAAACCGGAAAAATGATTGACAGTGAAGTTAGGAAAATTGTTGCTGATGCATATGACAAAGTGAAAGAGTTGCTGGTAGATAAGATGAACTATGTAACAGTTATTGCTGAAGAATTATTAAAGAAAGAAGTATTATTTAAGGATGACCTGGAACGTTTAATTGGAAAGCGTCAGTATGAAGATGCGATAGCAGCAGAAGATGCCCCGATCGATCCCGCAAACCTTATTTAATAAGTAACTAAATTGATTTTAAAGGATGAATTGTTCACTAACATTTCATCCTTTTTTCTTTTTTACTGGGTTAACTACCATATTAATTTACTCATTTCAATCCTGAAAAAGTTAAAAACTACACGCCAACAATTATTCTTTCAGCTACATGGCTGGTTATGGTAAATACAAAAATCAAATCATTACTTTTGCCCCTTTAAATACCGATTCTTTATGCTGCAAGTGACAGTTAATGACAAGACTAATTATTCCATCGAAAACGAAGATGGACAATGGCAAATAAATAACAATGCTGCCACTTTGGATTTTAATGAACAGCCCAACGGATTGATTAGTGTATTACTTGATGGCCGCAGCTACACAGCAATTATTGAAAAGACAGACCGCAAAAACAAAGAAGTAACAATAAGGGTAAACGGACAACAATATAAAAATTCAGTTCAGGAGCCTATTGATCTGTTATTGAGCAATATGGGGCTTGACCTTAAGGCAATGCAAAAGGCAGAACCGATAAAGGCACCTATGCCTGGAATGGTACTGAAAATTATGGTTACCCCCGGTCAGCAGATAAATAAAGGTGATGCACTTATTGTACTGGAAGCAATGAAGATGGAGAATCTCCTGAAAGCGACAGCCAGCGGAATTGTAAAAACAATTAAAGTAACAGAGCG
>CANCOG010000492.1 GCA_947379685.1 Flavipsychrobacter stenotrophus
CACACATACTGCGGTATCGCCCAATATGGTTTCTGGCCTTACGGTAGCTATGGTAATGTACTCTTCGGTTTCGCTGTCAATGCGGTAACGCACATAAACGAGTTTGGAGTTCATTTGTTTGTGGTTCACCTCCTCGTCGCTCAGGGCAGTTTTTGCCTTCGGGTCCCAGTTGATCATTTTTACACCACGAAATATATTACCCTTGTTATACAGCTCAACAAACACCCTTATAACTGAGGCATAATAATCATCATCCATCGTAAACGAAGTGCGATCCCAGTCGAGGGAGCAGCCTAGTTTGCGCAGCTGTTCCAGTATGATACCACCATACTTTTCCTTCCACTCCCATGCATATTTCAGGAATTCGTCCCTGCTTAAAGTTCTTTTATCTATACCCCGCTCGCGCAGCATACCGACCACCTTTGCCTCAGTAGCAATACTGGCATGGTCGGTACCTGGTACCCAGCAGGTATTGTAACCCATCATTTTGGCACGGCGAATCAGTATATCCTGAACGCTGTTATTCAAAGCGTGACCCATATGCAACACTCCGGTTACATTAGGCGGGGGCATAACTATGGTATATGGTTCACGATCATCGGGTGTACTTTTAAAGTAACCCTTTTGCTCCCAATGCTTATACCAACGCTCCTCGGCCTCCCTATGCTGAAAATTCTTACTTAATTCCATAATGTTGAATCGCAAATATAAGGTACAGGAAGTTGTTTGTAGCTGAAATCGGGCTAAATACATAAAATCTTAAGCCAATCTCTAGCCCGATTGGAGAATATTTGGCAACATTATTAAGATGACAAGCCAAATTTGACTTTATTCTATCCTTGTATATTTTTGCACCCTTGCTTTCATTACCCCCAAACGTTTTTTGATAAAGAACAGAGTTTAACACATGAACCATGAAAAATATACGATGGTATCCTCTCAGGATTCAACAATATTCGAATTTGTAAGTACGGGGACAAAGGGAAATATTGACAAGCTAATCCAGTTTCAGGAAACGGATAATCCATTAATTATAAACCTGGCATTTGGCGATAAAAAAACATCGGATAAACGAGGACAACCCAACATTGAGATTGACGATTTCGCTGTGTCAAAAAACGGGGACCGCGATTTGATCTTGTCAACAGTCGCATGGTCTGTATATGAATACACGCAAAGCCACACTGAAAAATGGATCTTTTTTGCCGGGACAACGCCCGTAAAAACGAGGTTGTACAGAATGGCGATCTCAAAATATTATCAAGAGCTTAGCAAAGATTTCCATATTTTTGGATTAGTAATTGTAGACGGTGAAACAATTAAAACTCCGTTTGACAGCAGTACTCAATTTGACGGATTTATTGTAAAACGAAAATAGACTGTATGAATTCCCTGAAGAAGAACTTACCTGGTGCAAAGGAAAAAAATGCACCTAAAATAAGAATTGACAAAAAGCTTGATGCATACTCGGGAAAGAACTTGTTCCCTGAAAAGTTGGAAAATGCCAATAAAATGATTGCCACACTCAATCTGAATAAGTAGGTGGTCAACTCCCTGCGTAAGCTACAAATCGCAACAATTCAACTACTCTCAATCTGAACTTTGGTTAAAACATTGACTGAAGAAAGGAACCAATATACCTCACCCGGGGACGGGCAGAACAAATTCAAAACTAAAAACCGAACATGAAAAGATTACTGACTGCAATTATTTTACTTACCTCCTTCTGCACCTTCGCCCAAACAGCACAAGATTACTTTAAGGATGGACTGGCAAAACATAAGGCTAAAGATTACAGCGGCGCCATAAAGGACTACAACAAGGCTATTAAGTCTATCAGCAATTTCAGAGATGCCTATTATAACCGGGGTACATGCGAAGCGGCGCTAAAAGATTACGATGCCGCCTATGAAGATTTCAGCAAGGTAATAGAGCTCGATCCAAAATATGCGAAGGGCTACTTCAGTCGGGCAAATTTGCTTATTAGCCAGGACAAGCATCAGGAAGCACTTCCAGACCTCAACGAAGCGGTAAAACTCGACTATAAACTGCCTAATCTTTTATGCACCAGGGGCCAGGTACGTGGCGAAGCTGGCAATAAGCTAGGTGCGTGTGCCGATTTTCATAAGGCAAAAATATTGGGTGACACTAACGCTGATGAGTTTATTGCGCAAATATGCGACAGTGCGGCAGTGAAGAAATAGTACGGGGAATGTACTGCCTACTTGCTGATAATTACATAATTGACGCCATCAAACTGCACCTGAATACCCTGATATTCAGCCGCTAGCACATAGGAAGGCTTACCATCTATTGTACCTGACTGGGGAATTATGGAAACCTGATGTGCTGAACCGATCTTCTTGACATTGTAGACCTTGCCAGCCATTGCGTATGATGGCAGGCGAACAGCGATATCGTTACCTGAGGCGTTTGCCAAAATGGTATAATCATTTGCATCCAACAACACACTACCAGTAACAGTCCTTATGGGTTGCATCCCGGTTGCGCTGCTGTCGGTTAGCTGCTCATTATAAATCTCCTGGAGCCCAGTTACCTTTTCTTCTATAGCATCCATCAGCACTATAGTACTATCCTGCAGGTTAACACTCCTGATGCGGTAAGTCCTTCTAGCAGCGTTGAAGTTGATAAAATCTCCTGCCTGAAGTTGATCGGGGTGGTTGACGAGCCTGACGATTGGTGATTCATAATTCAAATAACCTGAAGTAGGCTGGGTTGTAAAAAAACTATTGGTATACAATGCAAGCCTGTCCAGATTTATATTGACTGTCCGGTTCATGGCGGTTACAATTCTGGCATTAGTATCAATTGTCAATATTTCGAGTGCAGGGTTGTCATCGATAGTCCCGGGAAGGTTGGTTAATCCGGTGCCCAATACATCGTTAGGCATTACATTTCTGAAAAAGTGGTGCAACTGCTGCCCGTAGGAAAACTTTAAGGTGTCATGTTTCCAATCAGTGACGGATAAGTTACCCTTCGTGCTTATCTCGGCGTAAAAGCGGGGAATTTTCCTTGATACCTGTGCGGTGTGCCCATGTTCTGAATTACTGGTTTCTCCCGAAACCGATTCAGTGCCAGATATTACACTGGTGCAGTTGTAGCCGGTGTTATACCTTATATTTCGTTGGAAGTCGACCGTAACAATACGGTTATAATTGATCGTACCTGATTCGGGGATCAGAAAGGTATTTTCAATGGCTGCATTGCCTTTTATGTGCATAGAAGTGCATTTATGCGCCGAGCAGCCCCGCATTGTGATTGCTGAGCCGGTAAATTTACCAGACTCATCGCCAGAAAGCATAGCCAGAAATCGCCGGCCTGCCCAAAAGTTACAACCGTCGAATGTGACATTGCCGTAGGAAATCAGGGTATAAAATGGAGGGGTGAATGCATAGCCCCTGTGCAGACCATCGTCCTGCATAAAAAAATGGCAACCGGTGAATATTACAGAACTATTATTGGGACTATACCTGCCAATATCGCCAATCAGGCCAATGGCTTCTGTATATAACCCGTTGATCACACATTGACCCAGGTAGGATGGCTGCATGATAAAACATTTATAAACGTGACACCATTGCCCACCCGTAACCTGGAATACCGACCCTGTATGGTCGCCAAATTCAGTGTTGGTAATGCCGCACCAAATTCTATTCATATCCACGTTAAAAAAATGGCATGCACGGTTTTGCGCCTGCCCAACCGAAATACCATATACACATTCGTTGATCTGGGTATTTTCCACCCGCATCCGGTCTCCCTGATAGTGGCCCGCCTGAGATATGCCTATGCCTATATTAAACCCTTCCACTTGCAGCCGTTCAAAAACCACATCTGCACTCCAAATCTTACTGTCTTTCTCCGCATCGGTTGTTATGCCGGCATAGGATCTTTCGATGCCGGGATTAAGGAACAATGATGGATCATTGACACCAGGCCTAATATTGATCGTATCATATGAACCCAGCTTCCGGGGCGCTGAATTGATGCCATGTACACTAAAGTCACTCAGGTAAACCCTGCGACTCCCCTGCACGTTGATGGCCGACCCTTCCGTAAAATCAGCAAAAATAGTAGTAGCCCTGTCGTCGGCACTGTTGGTTATTGTTGTTCCTCCCCCACGAAAGCGGAACGAAAAAAAATGAAGTTTTTTTGAAATAGTTAATGTAGCAGTAATGCGATAGGAAAATGCCGAAGAAACAGGCGGCAGAAAAACTTCCGATACTTTTTGAGCTGCATTTAATGCCAACTGAATAGCTTGGGTGTTATCTGTTCCCTTTCCTCTG
>CANCOG010000493.1 GCA_947379685.1 Flavipsychrobacter stenotrophus
CTGGGGCACCACAGCCGTTGCTGTGGTGCCCCAGGTGCTTAAATTGCATGAGATACTGCTGAGTACGGCCGTTTAATTCTACTTATATCGGTGTAATTTGGTGTATGAATACCTTGCCACAAGGGGCGCCAAGGTATTCACAAGGCCCACTATATTCAATTCGATTTAGAGGGAAAAAGGGCACAAAATACAGTTTAGTCAAGTGCCCGCAAGTATCCCATTTGGCGTTTATCCGAAACAGAGTGACCTGAGTTTGAATCGAAATGTTGTAGAAATAATGTATTTGTACTTTGTACTCTTCTTTTTAGTTGCAAATTTTTACTTTTCTTCGTGGCCTTTGTGGTAAAATTCTTTTGATGACTACGACCTTATTGTTATTAATTTGCAGCCTGTTAGACCATCGGTTTAAAACCTCATAAAAAATGTCAGTGAAAATCTCTTTTAAATACGCTTTGTTTTTGTGTTTGTTCGCAGCCATCATTGGCGGTTGTGGAGAAAAGGGCGAGCACTTGCCCGATGTTTCCGGTATTAAGGTAGAGCTAGAGACTCATCGGTTCGATAAAGATATTTACGCCATTGATACTAATCACATTGGCGAGGGACTCGTGAAACTGCACCAGAAATATCCCGATTTCCTCGACTATTTTCTCGATACGTTGAACGCATTTGGCGTTCATGGAAATTACAACGATACGACCCGTGCAATTAGGGAGGGGCTGCACGAGTACCTGTCCTTTAAGCAATTTGTTCAGCTGGAAGATACCATCAAAATAGTATTCCCCGATACAAAGGAAACCGACGCCGCACTTACCAGCGCCTTTAAGTATTTTAAATACTACTTTCCAACCGCCTCTATCCCAAAGATCATGTACCTGAATTTCATCCTCACTAACCATCCGGCCTTTGTAACTGATCCAACTACCTATTGTGTGTGTCTGGATATGTTTCTGGGTGAGCAATTTCAGTATTACCGTTCAGTTGGTGTGCCCGATTACATGGGGCCGCATTTGCGCAAAGAATACATACCTGTTTCCTTGTTTAATGCAGTCTACCTGTCTGAGCATCCCTTCAAGCCAGATGACCGAACCTTGCTTGATCTCATGATTCAGCGTGGAAAGGAGCAATACTTTCTGCACAAGATCATGCCCACAACGCCCGATTCTGTGCTATTCGGATTTACCAAAAACCAGGTAGAGTGGTGTAATAAAAGCGAATCGCAATTGTATAATTTCTTTATCCAGCAAAGCCTGTTGTTCAATAAATCTGAGCTGGCAATTATGCCCTACGTAGTTGACGGCCCCTTTGCAAAAGGCATTGGCGCACCTACCGACCCCGGCAGACCAACTCCCGGCAACATAGGTACCTTTGTAGGCTATAAAATTGTGAGTGCCTACATGGCCAATAATCCAAAGGTGACTCTAAAGGAGCTGTTAGAACAGCAGGTTGAACCGGCCCGTTTCCTCGATGCGGCAAACTACAAACCAAGGTAGTCGAGGAGAACGAAGTGAAATTAGAAAAGAGGTCACAACAACCAATTGACCATTAACCATTAACAATTAACAATTAACCTCTATGCCCAGTAACCTTCCCACGGAAGTACCTGAAAGGCTGTGGCACAACTGCCCAACAACATGTTCGTCGGCATGGTAAATTATAGCCGCGTGTAATGTACTGAATTGTAGTAGTGGCATATTTGGCTTGGGTGGGGTAACTTTTGCAAGTGCCGGTCCGGCAGGCAAACATCCCTTTTTTGATATCACTTTTCGGGATGTATCTCCAGATTTTGAAAATAGAATATTGGAGTATTCGTAACTAAAATCGGAGGCAATACAATCGGTAAGTTTCTGGGGCAAAGGAACTGATGTGTATTGGCCGTCGCGACCCTTGAGCATAATGTCTTGTATAAAGTACCAAAAGTTACGCCTGATGAACGTAATCAGCAACTGGTTGCTGGCTTTCTTTTTTTCATAGGCAGCGGTGTCAAATAGAACCATGCCATGGTTGGCAATCTGCTTGCTGTGCAGTAATTTATCCGTTACATGAATGATCTTGTTCAGGCGTTCCAGGCCTGTACTTATTCTCATTAACGAGTTATTGTCCGTTTCACTATGCATAGCACACCCTTTTCAACGTTTCTAATTCAATATTCAGTTTTTGCTTCGTATCCGCAAAATACGCATCCCAATCTTCTATGTGTGCTATCGTAAGGTAGGCATCACTAGTCTTTATTGCACGTATTTTATGGAACAATTGCTCCGCCAGGAAGTACAAACGCTTGGTTTCAGCCCTCAGTTCTTCCAGGTCTGTAAGTGATTCCATTTTCAGCGTAAATGGTTTGCCAAACTCAAGGTACTCCCAAATTTCATTGATTACCGCGAGGTTGTTCTTGTCCTTGGCTTGTTTGGCTTTAATAAACAGTCCGGTGGCCTCCTCTTCAAAACGTTTGTCTACAAGGTCAGGGTGGGTGAGCTTACTTATTTTCTTGAATTTGGACTTTAATTCTGCCATTTCATCGTCACTCAGGTCTTGCGAAGGATTGTCAATCGTTTTTTCGTAAGTGCCCCGGTAATCTTCTTCCTCTTCAATGGCTTTTTCATACTCATCTCTGAAACTGGCATTGTAAGGGTGGTGCATGGCCGACTGCCGTGCGAGCGTACTTTTTAGCGAAAGCATGTTCAGGATGAGGTAGCCCAATTCCTGCATATGCCTTAACTCAAAATCATGTATCAGTTTTTCCAGCTCGGCCAGTTCTTCCTCCAAACTGCTGATGAGTGCAGACTTAGCGGTGACCTCTGCCTGCAACCCTCTTACTTCCGGGTCTATCCATCTTGTTATTGAATTGTATTGCTGTAACAGACTGGTGATTAGTTGCATAGCATTGCCATATGCCTTGCTTTTAACCTGTAGTAAAATATGGTCAACTTCTGCAGCCAGATCGCTTTCACTAACCGCTTCATTGGCTTTTTCCAGCTTGCCTACCTGGTATTCAATATCCTCAGCATCCTGTACGGTGATCAGGTTCTGTAAGATTTCCAGCCTTTTAAACAGTATTGTAATATCGGAGGGAGCAGACACCATAAGGAAGTATAAAATTAGGTTTTTTTAATCGGGTTAATTCCCAAATTGTTGTTATTAACCCGAAATGTGGGTAAGGTGGGGATTACTATTTTTTAGAGCGCTGTAAATGAAATAAAATGGCGAGATGTCGCAGTTTCATCGCTTGAAAACAATTTGGGCCGAAAAATTGTAGGCACTACGGTGACTGCAAAGTTGCTAAATTGCACTTTATATGATAGCGAAAACAGGTGTATTCTATGTTTTGTTGTTCTGCACACTACTTGTAGTTTCTAACGCCTTGTGTGGATTTACCAAATTAAAACGAAGCTGCATCAACCATAATTTAAAAAAGGCGCATCTAGAAAAAATGACCATGGATACAAGCACAGAATATAAAGAAATGAATCGCAGTGATTTTGGCGTACAAGGTTCTGTGCAATCAATCAGTTCGGAGTATCCAGTTTACTTGTCAGTTGACACTTCGGCGACTAGCGGTGGAACTACTGGTATGGGCACCAACATTGTTAAGGTGAAGGCGGTTGGGCGAGAATACAGGGAGTTCAATTTACACGGAGACTTGATCTATTACCGGACGATGCACCCTTTTGGAAGTAGTTTTGATTCCTTTTTTTATGATAAGTACAATCGGATAGCGAGATCGGTTCACTTTAGTTCTGATTCCGTTGACGGTGGTCACACATTTTGGCAAAGATGCTTATATAATTATGATATTAAGTATATGGAAAAAGACTATTTTTTTTACGACAATCTAGACCCTGGCAGGAAGGAAATTTATAGATATGATGAAACTCGGCGTATTGTTAATAGAACCTGGTTAGAACCGGTAGTGAGGGAAAAGCCCTTAGTACGATTTCAAAATGCTGAAATCATGAACTTTGTCTATAATGATTCTGGGCGTTTGATAGAAAGAACCGATAGCATCTTTTATCTCCGTTCGGTGAAATGCCCAATTGTTCAGGTGCATAGATTCAAATATAACCAGTTCCGCGAATTAATTGAATCAAAATGCGAGGTTGCTGATGATTCTGATGGGTTTCCAAGGTTAGAGAAATTCAAGTACGATTCGAATGGTTTTTGCGTAGGCTATTATTCTCTAGACAGCAAAGATAAGGTCAAATATAGGGCCACATTTAAATATGACGAGTATGGAAATGTTATTGCAACTGATGAATATTCAAACGTAGATGGAAGCGACTACTTGGGGTACAGGTATGAATACGAATATGAT
>CANCOG010000494.1 GCA_947379685.1 Flavipsychrobacter stenotrophus
TTTTCGGCAATGGCGCAGGTTCGTGGCGGTGATAATTTCTACGCACAGAAATATGTAGTTGACCTTAATTTCCCGGTTGGTGTGCTTATGCAAACTCCTACCTATAAGTTTGACGCAAACTATACTAATGTAGCAAACCAAAATATCGGTACGCTGAAAATGGGTGCTGGTGCTTCTTATGGTGTTGATGCACAGTTTGGTTACTTTATCGGAAAAAGGCGTTGCTTTGGTATCGGTACTGGTATTTCTTATACTATGATGAATGCCGATGCTACACTGGGTAATTTCCATGTTGAGTATCAGGATAAGGACGCTAAAGACAACATTTTCAGGCAGGTAGTTTCTTCAACTCAGCCGGTTAAGGAGAAGTTGACTATTACGAGCATTAATATTCCTGTTGTTTTGAAGTATAAGAAGCGCTTTACTACTAAGTTGGGCTTCACTATGGATGCGGGTATTTTGTACAACATTCAGTACGACAATAAATGGAAGACTGATGGCACCTTCGATTACGAAGCTATTTACAAGTTTGCTAAGAATTCAGTGGGTTCTCAGGTTACTGTTTATGACGGTGCGGCTACTCCTGATGCAAAGGATTGGTTGATCACAAAGGCTATGTATGAGCGCACTATCAGTGTTGGTACTATTCCTGGCGTATTTGACAGTCTGCGTACAAGGGGTTATGATGTGGCATTGGGTGTTCATCCGGCTAACAACTCTGGTAAGATTTCTTATACAACGGGTTCAATTGGGTTCATTGTTCGTCCTGCTATTAATATCAGGATCAAGAAACGCGTTCATTTGAATCTCGGTGCGTATTATTCTTATCAGTCTTTCAACAACAAGACTGTTGATAATTACAAACTCATAGACAAAATGGGTAGCAGCTATAGTTCCCTGTTGAACACAGTTTCTACTACTGTAGCTTCAAATATGGGTATCAATGTAGGTTTGCGTTACTTCATCGGTATGCCTAAGGATAAGGATTTTGATGGTAAATTCGACGAATAATATTTTGGTTGTAACGATTTTTGGAGGGCTGCATGATGCAGCCCTTTTCGTTTTTGGCGAAGTGGAAAGCCGGCCTTGGTACCGGATGAAAACTATTTGTTGGTGAGGGTTAGATATTGGTTCATAATAAACTATTTTTGCGGTCTCTAGATATGCGGATTGGTGTAAATACAAGGTTGTTGCTTAAAGGTAAGTTAGAGGGTATAGGTTGGTTTACCGCCCAAACCCTGGAACGAATAGTACGTAAGCACCCTGAACATGAATTCGTGTTCTTTTTTGATCGCCCTTATGACGAATCTTTTATTTTCGCGAAGAATGTTACACCGGTTATAGTTCATCCCCAGGCAAGGCACCCGGTGCTGTTTTACCTTTGGTTTGAGTGGGCGATTCCGGCTATGTTAAGGAAGTATAAGATCGATATGTTCTTGTCTACAGACAGCTATATGTCGTTATCAACCAAGGTTCCTACTTGCCTGGTTATACATGATCTTGCGTTCGAACACTATCCGGATCATTTTGTCACTAGCCACAGGCTATATTGGCGTCATTATTCTCCCCGGTTTGCAAGGAAGGCTACCCGAATTGCCACTGTTTCTACTTTTTCGAAGGAGGATATCGTGAAGAAATACAACATTAGTCCTGATAAGATAGATGTTGTGTTCAATGGTGCTCATGATGAGTATCAGCCATTGTCGTTTGAGGAACGTGAACAAGTGAAAGCGCAATATGCTGATGGATGTGAGTATTTTGTTTTTGCAGGTGCCATTCATCCCCGAAAGAATATTGCAAATCTACTTACTGCTTTTGTTGCCTTTAAAAAGCATCAGAGATCGAATATGAAGTTGGTTATAGTTGGTCGTCCTGCGTGGAAGTATGAGGAAGTAGAGGTAATGAAGGAATCGATGCCCTTTAAGGACGATGTTAAGTGGGTGGGGTACATGAACATCGAGGAGCTGTCTAAAGTGATGGCAGGTGCCTATGCGCTTGTTTATGCATCGTTGTTTGAGGGCTTTGGTATCCCAATTCTGGAGGCCTTGCAATGCGATGTACCAGGCATAGTAAGTAATACATCGTCAATGCCCGAGGTTGCCGGCGATGCGGCGTTGCTAGTTAATCCTTCTGATCCTTCGGATATAGCCGAAAAGATGCATCTTCTGTATAAGGACGAAGCCCTCAGGGCCCAGTTAATCAAGAATGCACGTATTCAGGTCAAAAAATTCGGCTGGGACTCTACTGCCGATAAGTTGTGGGAATGTATGATGAAATGCGTGAAGATGTGATTTCCCTCTAATTCATGCTCTGTAACAAGAGGTCGATTGTTCTGGGTAGATAGAAATGTTCAAGTTTTAATACTCTTTGGGCGAGTTCCTTAGCCGGTTCACCGGGAATGACGGGGCAATGAGCCTGCATAATAACTGCGCCTTCATCATAGGCTTCATTTACATAGTGTATAGTTATTCCGCTTTCTTGTTCCTTATTTTCTATTACTGCTTTATGGACGTTTTGACCGTACATCCCTTTTCCACCATATTTGGGTAGTAAGGAGGGATGAATATTGATGATGCGGCCTCGGAAAGCTTTGATAATGGTTGGAGGAACCTTCCATAAAAACCCTGCAAGTACAATTATGGATGGTTTATATTCCTTAAGTTGGTCTATGATGGTTTTGTCTTCGAGCGTTTTTTTAGAAATTACCCAAAATGGAACGTTGTTTTTTTTAGCAATTTCGAGTACGCCTGCATCTTCATTGTTGCACACTATTAGTGACACAAGCACCGTTTGGTTTTTTTTGAAATAGTTGATGATGGCATTCGCATTCGAGCCGCCACCAGAGGCGAATATGATAACTGATTGCATCTTATTTGCTTGCGATGTTTAATGGGTTAACTGGATTCTCAACTACCTTTGTTGCGGCTTGTTGTTTTGGTTCGTCTTTGGCTATTACTCCGGTGTAAACAAGGACTAGTATGGCACTGCCCGCAATAATACGATAAATGCCAAATGCCCTGAAGCTGTGCTTCTGTACATAGCCAATAAAGCCTTTTATGGCTATGAGTGAAACTATAAATGAGACTGCGCACCCAATAGCCAGCATGCCCATGTTGGAGGAGTGGAAGGCCTCCGGGGTTTCTTTGTAGGTATCCAGTACGTCCTTTGCAGTTGCTGCGGCCATTGTTGGAACGGCCAGGAAGAATGAAAATTCTGCTGCAGTCTTTTTGTCGAGCCGGCACGCCAGACCACCTATTATGGTTGCTGCACTACGGCTGAGACCTGGAAACAGGATGGACAATATTTGAAAGAAGCCAATCTTCAATGCATGCCCATTATTGATTTCTTCCTCTGTTTTTACAATTGGCTCCTTGAACCAGTTGTCGATAAACAATAATAATACGCCTCCAAGTACGGTTATACTTGCAATAATGGCCACGTTACCGAGTATGTGGTCTATATGTTTTTTGAGTAAGGCACCAAAGACCAAAGCTGGAATAACTGCTATAACCAATTTAAGGTAGAAACTAAAGTGTTTGAAATTGATGAATTTCTTCCAATACAACACCAGTACCGCCAGGATGGCGGCAAGTTGGATAACAATATCAAACATGTTACTGAATGCGTCATGTGCATCCATGTGCATTAAGGCCTTTGTAAACTTGATATGAGCGGTTGATGAAATGGGCAGAAATTCTGTGATACCCTCAATAACTGCAATAACAACCGATTGTAACCACGTCATAATTATGGTATGTTTATGTATTTGTGAGTTTGCAAAGATAATTGCCAGCGTGGATGTTTCTGTATATAATCTATGATCAACGGGGTAATGGTTTCCCGCTTGCTCCATTCAGGTTGCAAATAGAGCAGGCATTTTTCGGAAACGATTTTTGCATGTTCTTCAGCCCAGTTAAGATCAGAGGGGTGAAATACAACAACTTTTAGTTCAGTCGCTTTTTGTAAACTTTCGTTAACCGGTGCTTTGAATTTTTTTGGTGAGAGGGTAACCCAATCCAGAACACCCACGATGGGGTATGCCCCGGAAGTCTCTATGTGTGTGGCGAACCCCGCCAGATGAAAAGCATCGCAAAGTGGTGTAAGATCGTACATGGCTGGTTCACCCCCGGTTATAACGACAATTCTGCCTGCAAAGGCCGAAGCGGCAGCAACAATTTCGTCAACTGACATCTGCGGATGTTTAGCGGCATCCCAACTGTCCTTTACGTCGCACCATACACAGCCCACATCGCAGCCTCCAAGCCTTACGAAATATGCTGCCTTGCC
>CANCOG010000495.1 GCA_947379685.1 Flavipsychrobacter stenotrophus
GGTGGTGGTGGTTTTTTAGCGTCAATTGGCGGAGGTTCCACCAATGTCACCTGCTTCATGATGGCTATTGGTTTCTTCTCGGTTTTCATTGTCGAATTGATAATAGCATAACCGGCAGTAAATACACCAATACCCAATAAAACGAGCAGGGATTTACCCACTCGTTTAGGATAGTTCTTGCGTAACTCGTAACCACCGTAATTTTTGTTACGGCCCTCAAATATTATATCAAGGTAGTCACTGTTAAGTATTTTATTTATATCCATCAGATAATTTTTTTAGTCATTAACCATAAGCACAAAGTCAAAGGTTATGTTTCACTTACTTGATCCCGTTGGCAACCTCAGTAGCCTTGATATTATCCTGCTCCACACCCGAAATGTCAATGATAGCATAAACCCTGATGTCATTGATGTTCATTTCATCGAGAATGTTTACCAGGTCGCTGTAAGTGCTGGTGGTATCAGGCTTGATCAGAACGGTCATGTTATCCTTGGCAGTTAAAGCACCGCTGCGTTTCAGGTCATCAACCATTTTCTTCTTGGCAATGATCTCATCTCTGATACCATTTTTCTGATTGAAAGTAGTTGACTTATAATCTGGTTGCTTATTGGGGTCATCTCCAATACCTTCGTAATAGTAGATACGATGGCTTTTACTCAGCAACACGGTCAGTGCCACACTGTTCTTGATCTTGTTCTTTTCTTCATCCTTCATTAAAGGATCTTTGTATGGCATATTAATTTCCATGGTTTTAGGCTTGGCCAGTGTTGTTGTGAACATGAAGAATGTGATCAACAAAAAACCAAGATCCACCATTGGGGTAAGATCGATACGCGTACTTAATTTTTTACCTTTTTTGACTCCGGGGCCTTTCTTTTTCCCCCCGCCCGAGGTATCTAATTCTGCCATAAAACAAAAATATTTTTCAATTTATAATGTTTTTATTACTCTAAATCAGCCCTTACGGTTTCACTCCGGCATTTGCTTCGGTGAACGCAGCAGTTCCCGGAGGAATAGCCTTGAGGTTCGTGATCAGGTTAAATTTAAATATCTTCCAGCCTTCAAGTGTCTTAATGATCTTCGAAACACTAGGGTAGGAAGCATCGCCATCAGCCTTAATACAGATACGTAATTTAGGGTTTGAATTCCTTGCGCTCTTTATCCAGTCAGCCAGCTCATTATTAGGAGCCAGGGCGTTTGTGTCGGCAGGAATGCCGGGAGCCGAAGCTTCCAATGCACTGTGCTGTTGTGGAGGAGCGGCAAGGTAGGATTTCAACTGATTCAAAGGAATACCTATAGATGCATCGATAGCAAAAGCATTCTTTTCGGTCTCAGATAAATTCAAACTTTTAACCGCATTGATATCTTCAATAAGTGCCTTGCGGTTTACTTTATTATCAATCGCAAAGAATATCCTGCCCTTTGTGTCAACGGTGAGCAGCATAATGTCCTTATCGGGCAATTGAATAGACGAGATTGATGACGGCGTTTTTACAACAACCGGTTCTTCAGGTTTAAACTTTGTAGCCAACATGAAGAAAGTAAGCAACAGAAAAGCCACATCGCACATCGCCGTCATGTCAATGTGCGTGCTCTTCCTTGGTAGTTTTGCGTGACCCATTAATTTTTGATTCTTCTACTGTTAAACTAATAAGATGCAGTAAGGGAAAAAATCCACAAACTTTTTCAGATATTTTTTCTGCAAATATTATTTGTAGTTTGCAGCGAAGCTCTGAGTCAACGTAAATCCACTTTCATCGATACCGAAAGTAACACCGTCGATAAGGGTAGTAAAGAAGTTGTAAGCAATGATGGCGATGAATGAAGTAGAGATACCGAGTGCAGTATTGATCAAGGCTTCAGAGATACCACTCGCAAGAGCAGCAGCATCAGGAGCACCTGCATTTGACATCGCAGAGAACGAACGGATCATACCCAATACCGTTCCGAACAGACCGAGCAGGGTAGCACATGAAGATATGGTAGAAAGGAACACCAGGTTCTTTTCGAGCATTGGCAATTCAAGCGCAGTAGCTTCGTCAATTTCTTTCTTGATCTGAGCAACTTTCTGTTCAGTATCAAGGTCACGGTTGTTCACCATTTCGTCATATTTCAACAGACCAGCACGCATTACATTGCCTACAGACCCAGCCTGCTTGTCGCATTCTGAAATTGCAGCCTGTACATTTTTGTTTGCAAGGTGGTACTGTACTTTACGAACGAATTCGCCAGCGTCCATTTTGCCTTTTGCTTTAACAATGGTAAGTGCACGCTCAACAACGAAACAAAGAAGTGTAAAAAGTGTAGCTAATAATATAGGTACCACAAATCCACCCTGGTACATAAGACCTAAAGTATTTGAAGCCTTTTCGCGGGTTGCGCCGTCAGTAAAGTTAGAGGTGCTTCCCAACAAAAATTTCCAGGTCAAAAAACCTATAACAATACAAGAAACTACGATAAGCAAGTTCAGCATGAAATTGCTTGAATTTTTTGGTTTTCCTGCTGCGTGTCCCTGAGTAGTTGATGGTCTTGCCGAAGCCGTTTTTACATCTGACATAATTCTGATTTTAGTTTTTAGTTCTTAATTTTTGTTTAAAAATTTTTTAGGAGATTGCAAAGATATAAGTACAGTTCAAAAAAACAATTTTGCCCGAAAAATTAATTTTTAATATAGTGTAATCAGGCATTGTATTTGATGGACTTATGGACAATTATTCACAAAAAGGTGTTTTCAACACATAAAAAATGTGTCCATTAAAACCCGAAAAAGTTGAGGAGCAACCGGTTTTCTTTGGTTTATACCTGTTATGAAATACAAAAAGAGAAGTGACATCCATTGAACGTGCTTCAGGTTAAATTATTGTTAGCGGTTAAAAATGTTTAGAAATCATTAACACTTTCCAGATACAGGACCTCATTTTGCAATTTTAGCTACATTTTGGTTAAAGCCTCTGGCACCATCCCGGTTCCTGCAGGCCTCCCGCTTATGGGATACTAAAAAATGTGAGACAATAAGTGTTCGAACAGCCAATGCTGATATCGTCCGTAATGGTCCTTAAATTAGCGGTTTAGATCGATTAGTGCGCTCCCGGAAACTCCTGAAAATAATTTTCACATTTTATTGACTTTTTAAAATCCTTTTTATATGTTTGTTACAACATCAAAAATCACTGACTTTGACAAAATTCATTTTTTCCGCATTATTGGGAGGTCTTATTGTAAGTAGTGCTCCCGTGTCGGCTCAAAAGGCCGAACAGGAAACTACTAATGTTCTGGCATCAAAGCAGGAAACTGATGTTGAAAAAACAGAGACTGTAAAAGTGGAAACCGTTGCCACCTATTCTCTATCGGCTTATATCGATGCTTATTGCGCGACATATACAGATTCAGTGGGCCCTGGCAATTATCAGAAATTCCCTTCGGTATCACCGAGAAGCAACAGCCCTTCATTGAATACCGCCATGCTGACCTTTCAGTATAATGCCGATAAGATCAGGACAATTGCCTCTCTTCATTTTGGCGATATCGCCAATGCGACGTGGCCTCATCCTTATAATAACCTGATGGAAGCGCATGTTGGTGTGAGACTGGCTAAGAAGCTCTGGCTCGATGCGGGTTTTTTCAGGACCCACTTTGGCACTGAATTCCTGCTTCCCGTTGAGAATATTACCAGTTCTGTTTCCGTAGGTACATTTTATGAACCGTATTACGAAAGTGGGTTTCGCCTGAATTTCAACCCTACCAAGAAACTGGAAATTGATCTTTATTTTCTGAATGGATATGGTGTTTACATCGATAATAATGAAAAGAAGTCACTGGGTACCGTTATTACTTATGCCATTAATGATGCATGGGGAGTTGGCTATACCAACTATATAGGCGATGACTCTAAACCTGATGATAAAACCAAGCATTTGCGAATTCATCAAAACGCATATTTTAATTTCCAGCACAAGAATGTAAAGCTTCAGGTCGGTGGAGACTTCTGCATTCAAGAAAATTCAGATATTGCCACTGCTTCAAAAAATGCAAATATGTACAGCGGAGTTGCTACCTTCAGGTATCAATTACCGAAAGCTTTTGGTGTTTATTGCAGGGGAGAAGTTTTTAGTGACCCAGATGCAATAATGTCTACTCATATTACTGATAATTCTAAGAAAGAAACTGGTTATAAATTGTGGGGCGTAACTGCCGGGGCTGAATTTAAACCTACCACCAATTCCTATGTAAGGTTGGAAGGCAGGATGCTGCAAATGGAAAACGACCAGTGGATATTCGTTTA
>CANCOG010000496.1 GCA_947379685.1 Flavipsychrobacter stenotrophus
TACGGATGGTCCGGAAAAGTCCTTCTGCCTCTTCGGCAGCAAATGCCTTCATTTTTACATCAGAAACCAATACCGTAATGAGATATGCATTGTCGCCACCATAAGCCTGGCGGGCTGTGTTTAACGGTAACAGTACCATGTTGTCACTGTTCATAAACATACTCGCTCCCTTCGATGCCAGCACACCTATTACCCGGCACTTAATATTGCCCAGCGAAACTTCTTGATTGACCGCGCCGCCCTTTGTTTTCTTAAATAACTTTTTGGCAGTCCCTTCCCCCAATATGCATACATAACTTCCCGACTGCACTTCGGTTGCGGAAAAGTTACGGCCTGCATCCAGCTTGGTGTCGTTCACGGTGAGATAAAGATCATCTACACCCATTATGGAAATATTAGGATTGGTCTTTTCTGATCCCGCATGAACCGTGATCATTGATGCAGCCTCGGTGGATAAACTTACAGAAGCAGGGTAGGAATAGCGCTCTTTAAACAGCCTTGCTTCCGTATAAGTGATGCTTTTGCCATCAGAAATGCTGATGCCCATACCTCCCTTATTCCTCCTTTTAATGATCTCGCTCGTCACCTGGAAACTATGCGCTCCCATGCTGCTGAAGCTGGAACTAATGCCCGCTTTCATTACTTCGATACCCGTGAGTATGCCCACTAATGCAGTAATACCCAGTCCAATAACCGCTATGGTTATTCCCGACCGCAATTTATTAGTGCGGATTGCCCTGAAAGCGAGTGTGATATTGAATAGCAGGTTTCTCATGTACCGCTGCCAAAGTTATATAAATACACGTTGCTGACCATTGAAATTGAAAAATAGGGAAATCATTGGATACACAAGGCTATTTACTTCACCTCCTTTCGATACAGCATATAGGCTACACCGGCAAAAATGATATTAGGAATCCAGACAGCAATGAGCGGATTCAAATTTGATTTTGTAGACAACGTAGTGGAAAACTGCCCGAACATAATATAAACGGCACTGATGGCTATCCCCAACGCCAGATGGAAGCCACTGCCACCACGTATTTTCCTGCAGGCGATGCATGCGCCAATAATGGTGAGTATTAAACCCGCAAATGGCTGAGCCGTACGGCGGTATTCTTCAACATAAAAAGGATTGAGATTTTCGCGGCCCCTGAGTTGCTCAGTGCTTATGAACGACCGGAGTTGTGGTGTTGTTAGTGCCTCTTTTAATGCCTCATTACGGTTCAAGTCTTCTGGCTTGAAGGGATAGTTGATTTCAAGATCAGTGATGTTGGTGAGGGTTTCTTTTAATGTGTCGTTACGACGTATAACCACACCATGCAGGTGCCAGGTTTTCTTGATGCTATCATAATTGATCATGTCGCCCATCAGCTTTTCCTGTAGCAATGTGCCCTTCATTTTTTCGGCTGTGAAATGATTGCCTACCGCATTCGAAAAGTTGAAACTTTGAATATAGATATAGGTTTCCTTCGAAATTGCCAGATGCACATTTTCCCCTGGCTGCACAAACATAGCATCATTGATGTACTTATCTTCAAACGCAACACGCTGCTTATTGGCTATCGGGATCACCCAATGGTTGGCCAGCAACGAAATGACACACAAAAAGCCACCGCCTATCATATAGGGTCTTAAAAACCTTTGAAACGAAACCCCAGAGGACAACATGGCTATGATCTCCGATTTATAAGCCAGTTTCGATGTGAAAAATATAGTAGCAATAAATATAAACAGAGGGAACAGCAGCGCCGTTATATGCGGTACGAAATTCTTATAATAGTTCAGCACAACCAGCAACGGCGCCTTCTTCTGTACAATGTTGTCTACTTTCTCTGAATAATCAATTACACAGGAGATCACCGCCAATATCATAATGGCGAAGAAAAAAGTACTCAGGAACTTTTTAATGATGTACCAGTCCAGCTTCTTGATCAGATTCATATGTGTATTTAGTCGTAAGTCCTAAGTCGTAAGTCGTAAGTATTTAGTCGAGAGTCGTAAGTCGTAAGTCGAATGCTGTCTTGTTGGTCAATTTCTACTTTTAATTTTCAAAGCGTAAGGCAGCTTCAGCTGGTAATTTTTACTTTTTATTTTTTACTTTTTACTTTGTTACGGCTGGTAATTTTTACTTTTTATTTTTTACTTTTAAAGTCTTTGTTTCAGCTGTGGGATCATTTCATTTTTCCATGATGCGAAATCACCTTGAATAATGTGTTCGCGGGCTTGTTTCACCAGGTGCAGGTAGAAAGCCAGGTTATGTATACTGGCAATTTGCAACGCCAGTATTTCACCCGCAATAAACAAATGCCTGAGATAACCCTTTGAATAATAGTTGCTGGTGTAACAATCAAGCCCGTCATCAATTACACTGAAATCGGTCGCCCACTTTTTATTACGGATATTAATAACACCCTTTGTCGTGAACAACATTCCGTTCCTTCCGTTGCGGGTTGGCATCACACAGTCGAACATATCCACACCCAGACTTATATTCTCCAGAATATTCCACGGCGTACCTACACCCATCAGGTATCGGGGTTTATCGGCAGGAAGGTGTTCGCAGCAAAGCGCACACAACTCATACATCATTTCCTCTGGCTCTCCTACGGAAAGGCCGCCAATGGCATTGCCATCGCAACCCATACCACTAATGAATTCAGCCGAGTTCTGCCTGAGGTCACGGAAGGTGCTGCCCTGTACAATAGGGAACAAAGTCTGCTCGTAACCATACAATGGCTCTGTGTCCGACATATGTTTTACACACCTGGCCAGCCAGCGGTGGGTAAGCTCCATCGATTTTTGGGCATAGCTGTATTCCGAAGGGTAGGGTGGACACTCATCAAAAGCCACAATGATATCGGCTCCGATAGCCCTTTGCGTATCAATCACATTCTCCGGCGTGAACAAGTGTCGCGAGCCATCAATATGCGATTGAAAAACCACACCTTCTTCCTTTATTTTCCGGCTGGCAGCCAGCGAAAATACCTGGTAACCACCGCTATCTGTGAGTATAGGCCTTGGCCATCCCGAAAACTGGTGCAAACCACCGGCAGCCTTCAGTACTTCGGTACCGGGGCGCAAATACAAGTGGTACGTATTACCCAGTATGATCTCCGCCTTTACTTCCTTCATCAATTGATCGTGCGTAACAGCCTTTACACTGCCTACCGTGCCCACAGGCATGAAAATAGGTGTTTCTATAGTGCCATGCGCCGTGGTGATGTTCCCCGCCCGCGCCGACGATCCGCTATCCTGTGCTAATAATTCAAAGTCCATTTATCAGTGGGCAAAGATAAACGGTAACCACTAGGATACAGTAGGACAAAATAAAAATAAAATATAAAATATTTGGCGGGAGGTTAAAAGTAAAAAGTAAAAATTCAAAAGTAAAAACTCACAAAGTATAGTTCGCCAAAATCTTTGACTTCGGTGGCCTCAGATCCAGTTTTGACAGATGGGAACGGGCGGAGGAATATGATGAACTGATTATCTATAATTTTCCTGATCGCCCAAAATAAAAGAAGAAAACTCATAGCCTCCAGGACTTTCATTCGTCAACATTCTGGATAAATCAATTAAAATAGTCAAAATCGCGACATAGTCGGAAAGTTTCTCACCCAAAATTGCCTCTGAACCAAGCCAAATAAAGGCTATTTTCTTTTTTGGCTGTTCAGTAAGGCCCTCCCAACAAGAATCTAAAAATGCATCCCAATGAACATTTCCACTTAAAGGAATTCCAATTGGAAACACTTTAGTCATTTTTCGGTAGAGTTCTTCAATTTCAATAATTCCCGTTGAATCTAATTTGAGAATTAAATAGTCTTGAGCTACTAATTCTTCAATTAGCTTGTCGTGCTTCTCTTTGTAAAGAAAATTTATCATGCTCATAATCTTGCTTGTAAAACTACAATGGGAATTATAAAAAGGCGTAGCATGCAGCAAAAAGAATAACCAGTTTCCAGTAGTCTGTCATGTACTTGGAAATATTAGAATTGAAAAATTGCGGTTCGGCCTAGTCTTTGACTCCGGCGGGCATGGAATGCGGTCTCATGACCGTAGTAGATGGGCACAGCAATATCTATCCTTCAACTCGCCGGTCAGGAGACCGGCCACCCTGCTCGCCGTAGCTAGAAGCTACGGCGAACTTTTATTATATTTGTTGAGGATAGACTGCCTACAACTAGGGCCATAAAACCTGCTTTTAAAACCGGATTTCTAGGGCAGCTGGTTGCCATTGACTTTAGATTCAGTAATATTGTGACAACAGTTTCAAGCCGCGC
>CANCOG010000497.1 GCA_947379685.1 Flavipsychrobacter stenotrophus
GAATATTTCGGTGATGCTGCAGGTTTGGAATTTTAAAAGGACCAAGAAAAAATATGGTGAGGGTCGCAGGATATTCCTGATGGCTCCATTACACCACCACTATCAGAAATTAGGTTACCATGAAGCCAAAATAGTTACCCGGTTTTGGATAGTGGGAATCATTTTGGCAATATTAAGTATAGTAACATTAAAACTGCAATAATGAGTACGAATGCAAAACGGTTAGTTATCCTTGGTGCCGCCGAAAGCGGTATAGGGGCCGCTTTGCTCGGAAAGCAGCAGGGATGGGAAGTATTTGTAAGTGATGGAGGCACTATAAAGGAAAAATTTAAGGCAGCCCTGCAACAACACGCCATATCTTTTGAAGAGGGCGGGCACACAACTGGCAGAGTGCTGGAAGCAGATTGTATAGTAAAAAGCCCCGGTATTCCGGAAAAGGCTGAAATAATGAAGCAAGTGAGAAAGGCAGGCATAGAAGTATGCAGCGAGATCGAGTTTGGTTTTCGTTACAAGGGTAGCAGCAAGATCATTGCTATTACCGGCAGCAACGGAAAAAGCACAACTACCAAGCTTACCTGGCACATACTGAAAACTGCCGGCAACGATGTTGCGATGGTGGGCAACATAGGAAGGAGTTTTGCCTTGCAGATATTTGAAAAACCCTGTGAATGGTATGTAATTGAAGTCAGCAGTTTTCAGCTGGACGATATTCACCAGTTCAGGCCCGATATCGCAGTGCTACTCAATATTACACCTGACCACTTAGACCGTTACGATTATGTTTTCGACAATTATGTAAGATCAAAATTCAGAATAACCCAAAACCAGCTTCCAACAGACTGTTTTATCGTAAACAGAGATGACGAAGCAATAAACAATTACTTGAGTACCCATTCTATTCACGCTAAACTAGTATTTTTTACAATGGACGAAAATAAAATCCCTGAAGAAGGCGGATATGTGAATAAAGACTTTTTGCATATAAATTATGAGGGAGAGGAAATGAAAACATCCGTTCATGACCTAACCATTAAAGGCAGGCATAATCAATATAACTCTATGGCAGCGGGTATATCAGGACGGGCAGCACACATAAGGAAAGAGAAGATCCGCGAAAGCTTCGAGTCGTTTGACGGCCTGGAGCACCGATTGGAATTTGTCGCTACTGTGCGTGGTGTTGATTTCATCAATGATAGCAAGGGCACCAATGTCAATTCGGTTTGGTTTGCACTCGAAAGCCAGTCTAAACCTGTCATACTGATACTCGGTGGCCAGGACAAGGGCAACGATTACAATGAAATACTGGGCATGGTACGCGAAAAGGTAAAAGCTATTGTGTGCATGGGTCTCGATAACGAGCCTATTCATAAATTCTTTGACCCTGTAATTGATACCATTGTCGATACCAAAAGTGCAAAAGATGCAGTTCATGCAGCCTATGCGCTTGCAGACAAGGGAGACCTGGTTCTGTTATCTCCGGCATGTGCCAGCTTCGATCTGTTTAAAAACTACGAAGACAGAGGTAATCAGTTCAAAGAGGCTGTACGAAGCTTATAAAAATGATATGAAATGAAACAATTGCTGAACAGAACGAAGGGCGATAAAATTATATGGGGAGTTGTACTGATGCTATCATTCATCGGGGTGCTTGCTGTGTACAGCTCTGCGAGCTTTTTGGCTTACCGTAAACATAAGACCACGGGTTTCTTCTTGAATAAACAGATAATGGTGCTGGGGCTTGGGTTCCTCATCATTTATCTGGTACACAATATTAACTATGCCAAATTTGCCAAGGTAGCGGTATTTGCTTACCTGGCAAGTTTGCCGTTATTGATTTGGACATTGTTTTTTGGAACGAGTTATAACGACGGAGCGAGGTGGATCACCATACCCGGTATCAACCTTACATTCCAGACATCGGATCTGGCCAAGCTGGCATTATTCATGTTCTTGGCGCGTATCATGAGTATTAAACAACCAGTTATTAAAGACCTGAAAAAGGGTTTTATTCCGGTCTTGCTACCTATGTTGGCTACCTGCGCACTTATTGCCCCGGCAAACCTGTCGACGGCACTAATGCTGGGCACAACCTGCGCAATTGTCTTTTATATTGGCAGGGTGAGGGTAAGGCACTTATTGGGGTTGGCAGGTTTCGGATTGATTGCAATCACTCTGTTGTTTGTATTTTCAAAGGTGTTTCATGTAGGGCGTGTAAATACATGGATGCACCGTATTGAATCGTTTACTGGCGGAAAGGGAAAGGATGATGCGCAGAAAGACGGCTATCAGGTATTACAGGCCAAAATTGCAATAGCCAATGGCGGCTTTAAAGGAGTAGGGCCGGGTAATAGCACCCAGCGTAACTTTTTACCACATGCTGACTCCGATTTTATCTATGCAATTATTATAGAGGAGTATGGCTTGTTGGGTGGTACTATTCTCATTGTTTTATACCTGCTGTTCCTCTGGAGGAGCATCCTCATTTTCAGAAGGTGCCCTTATGCATTTGGGGCGTTTCTGGCGGTTGCATTAAGCGTGGCGCTTGTTTTTCAGGCTATGCTGAACATGGCTGTAAATGTGCACCTGATGCCGGTTACCGGTATTACTTTACCAATGATCAGCATGGGTGGTTCCTCAATATGGTTCACCAGTGTCGCAATTGGTATTGTGCTGAGCGTAAGCAAGTATGTTGATGAAATGGAGGGAGGCAAGGATGGCGCGCCTAAAAAGACGAGAGCGCCAAGAGAAACTAAAACTGAAGAAATTGAGCCGGTTGAAGAAGCAGGCCCATCAAAAATATTTATTAAAGCAGGTAAAAAAGGTACTGCCGGTTCAATAGAACCAGCAATTTAAATAATGGAAAACTTACGCGTCATAATAGCAGGTGGTGGAACCGGGGGGCATATCTTCCCGGCTGTTGCCATTGGTAATGCGTTGCAGCGGCTGAGGCCGGGCACGCAGCTGCTGTTTGTTGGTGCGCTGGGTAAAATGGAAATGGAGCGGGTGCCGCAGGAAGGGTTTGAAATTGTAGGGCTCGACATTGTGGGTTTTAACCGTACCAGTTTATTGAAGAATATTTCGTTGCCGGTAAAGCTGCTAAAGGCCAGGTTTAAGGCGGTAAGTATTTTGAAGAGTTTTAACCCGAATGCAGTAGTGGGCGTTGGGGGATATGCCAGTTTTCCTATGCTGCAGGCAGCACAGGGCATGCACATCCCTACACTCATTCAGGAGCAAAATTCATTTGCAGGAAAGAGTAATAAAATACTGGGCAAAAGGGCAAAGGCGGTTTGCGTTGCTTATGGAAACATGGAGCAGTTCTTTCCGGCAGACAAGATCATCGTTACCGGCAACCCTGTGAGGAAGAGCATCGCAGACATGGCTGCCGGAGATATTGATGAAGTGAAACAGTGGTTTGGGCTGGAGAATGGCAGGAAGACAGTGCTGGTGATTGGTGGCAGCCTTGGTGCAAAATCAATAAACGAGGCCATTGATAGTGGCTTGCGCCAGTTGATCGATTCGGGAGTGCAGGTCATTTGGCAAACCGGAACACCATACTTTGATCAGGCCGTGAAAAGCGCGGAACAATTTGGTGAAAGGGTAAAGGTGGTGAGCTTCATTAAAGAGATGGCACTTGCCTACACTGCTGCCGATGTTGTTATATCGAGGGCTGGTGCTTTAGCAATTGCTGAATTATGTATAGCGGGCAAGCCAGTAATATTTGTGCCCTATCCACATGCTGCCGAAGATCACCAGAAAAGTAACGCTATGGCTTTGGTGAGTAAGGACGCCGCCATGATGGTAAGTGATAGCGAAGTACAAAAGCAATTGATTGACAAGGTTATTGCCCTGCTGAGAGATGAAGATCGACAGGCAGTGATGTCTCAGAACATTCAGGCAATGGCCATAAAGGATGCAGATGAAAGAATAGCACATAAAATAATAGGAATAGCAAATAAGTAACAATGAACGTAAAGGAGTTAAACAGGGTGTATTTTGTTGGTATTGGTGGAATAGGCATGAGTGCCCTTGCACGGTTTTTCCGGGCGCAGGGGGCTGAGGTATGTGGCTATGACAAAGCCGTTACTGCACTCACAACCCGTTTGGCTGAAGAAGGGATGCAGATACATTATACCGATGATGTAGAATTGCTCGACAAGGCAACTCAGCTAGTTATATATACACCTGCAATTCCAAAAGATCATAAAGAACTGAATTGGTACCGCGATAATAATTTCCCGGTATTTAAGCGCAGCGACGTATTGCAATGGATTACCGAAG